>JAYRVN010000060.1:0-12043 GCA_041918535.1 Chloroflexota bacterium | reverse complement strand
TTGACGGTGCAGGAGTTGCCGGAAGCGTGGCATGCGCGGTATACGGCCGACCTGGGGGGATGCGCGCCGAATGATTCCGACGGCGTCTTGCAGGATGTGCATTGGTACGCCGGGCTGGTCGGCGGGGCGTTTCAGGGGTATACCCTGGGCAATATCCTCAGCGCGGCCTTTTTTGAGCAGGCGCAGACCGTGCATCCGACCATTTCGGCCGATATTGCCCGCGGTCACTTCGCCCCGCTGCACGGCTGGCTCAAAGACAACATCTACCGACACGGCAGCAAATACACCGCGCCGGAATTGATCCAGCGGGTCCTGGGCGGGCCGTTGACCGTTGCGCCCTATCTGCGTTATCTCAAAGGCAAGTTCGGCGAACTTTACACCCTGACCTGAACCTCGTTTCTCTCCGGCTAGATGAATTGCGCGCAGGCCCTGGCCCCGCTGCTGCTGCGCGCGCTCTTGCCGGGCGGCGGGCGCAAAAGCCGAGCCGGGGCGGGGTTGCCCACAGGGTCTCAATGTGGGAAACGTGGCGTCGGTGGAAGAAACTGACTGAGGATGATCATCAAAAAAGGGTGACATTTGTCCTTGTGGTAAAGGGGCAAAACCGTTACGCTGTATATAACGGGCCTGGCGGCGTGTTGGTTGGCGCCAGCCTGCCGGGTTCGCTTGAGACGAGCGCCGACAACAATCGGTTTGTAGAGGCTAGATTACCGGGAGAAGCCCATGAAAACATATCAACCTGCTATGGACGTTATCCAGAGTGACAAGCAGATGCTCAACAAGCGTCTAGAGGCGATTGCCTGGGGACTGTTTCTGATCATGATCGGGGGCATTGCCTTCGTGCGTGAGGATCAAGTGCCGGGAGGCCTCTGGTCAATTGGCGTCGGGATCATCTTGCTGGGTCTGAACGCGGCGCGTTACTATTACCGGATACGCATGAGCGGCTTTACCACCGTTCTGGGCGTCATTGCCCTGGTGACCGGGATTGGCGAAATGGCTGGAATGGACCTGCCGGGGTTGGCGATTCTGCTGATCTTGCTGGGCGCGCAGTTGATGCTCAAGCCGTGGTTGGAGGAGCGGGGACTTTTCGGCAAGGTTGAGGAGGAGTAATGGCGGTGCGGCCATAGGTAGAAGGCATTACGCAAGCAATGGGGGTGGATTCGGCCGAATCCACCCCCCACTGCGACAGGCCAAAAATCGGCCGAATCCCACCAACATTCAGGCTGGCGCGCCGGCGCCACAAACCGCCGCGTCTGGTCAGGCCCGAACGAACATTTCGCGTTGTCCCCCACCTTAATGCTGGCTAACGATCTCGCGCCAGGCGGCACGCCAATGGGCCGCGAGGGGCGGGATTGGTTGACGCTATGGGTCTAAACCGCTATCCTTAGCGGCATGTCTGCTTCAACCACCCTGACCATGCTGGAGCCGTTCGCCCGAGTTCTTCCTCCCCGATTTTTTGCGCCCCACTTTTCTTTATTATCGAAGATCGCCATCGCGAACAACTCGCGGCCCGCGTCGGTCACGAGATTGAACCCTCCAATACGTATTTCCGCCGCAGGTGGCTGGTAGCCACCGCGCCGCGCCGGCCCTGGATAGCAGACCCGGTTAGGATCACACCGTGCCCAACTTTTCGACGCCGGCCGACTCCCCCACTCGTTCGCGACGTCGTTGGCCGGCTTTGTCAACCAGCCTGCGGATCAAAGTCACCCTCGGTGTCATCCTGCCGCTCATCTTAATTCTCGGCGCCTTTACGGCCATCCAATACTCGCGTCGCCGCGCCACACTCTTGGACAATCTCTCTTTCTTCGCCGGCTACTCCGCGCAACTGATCGAAGACAACCTGCTGCATCAGATGTTGAAAACAGATTTTGAAGGCGTCCAACTGCTCCTCGACACCATCGGCCAACGCGAAGAGTTCAGGGCGGTCTATATTCTGGATGCGAAGGGCAAGGTGGTGTTTGCGCCTGGAGAAGAGGGCATTGGCCGGCGCTTGAACAATGAGGACATTACCTGCCAGCCCTGCCACAGCTTGCCCGCCGAGGAGCGGCCGGCCAGTATCGTCTTTACCAACGCCGATGGGGAGTCTATCTTTCGCAGTATGCGACCGTTCGAAAATCGGCCTGCTTGCCAGGAATGCCACGAGGACGACGGCCGGATCATTGGTTTGTTATTAACGGATGTATCCATGGCCCCTGTGAAGGCAGCCTTATCGGCCGATCTCCGTGAAAACCTACTCTGGTGGGCCGGCACAATCCTCGTCACCGTTCTCGTTGTCAACTTGGTCATCAGTCGTCTGGTTCTGCGCCGGCTCGAACGTCTCTCCGCGGCCATCGCCGGCTTTGGCCGGGGCATCACGCTCCCTATTCAGGCCGACACCGCCGCTGACGAGATCGGCGAACTGACCAGCTCATTCGCCGTCATGGCGCAACGCATCGAAGAACGCCGCCGGGAAAATCGCGCCCTCTCCGAGCGCTTGCACCGTCAGAGTGCGCAGCGTGGTCAATTGCTCAAGCGCCTGATCACCGCTCAGGAGGACGAGCGCAAACGCGTCGCGCGCGAACTACATGACGAATTGGGCCAGCGGCTGGCCGGGCTGTCGCTACGCGTGGCCGTGGCCGATCGCCTGCTGGCGTCTGACCAACAACGCGCCCATGAACAGCTTGAGGAAATTCGTACCCTCACGGCCGCCACCACCGCCCAAATGTACGACATCATTCTCGACCTGCGTCCCTCAGTTCTTGACGATCTAGGCTTGGTACCGGCCCTGCGCGCTTACGCCAAACACTCTCTGAACCATAACGAGTTAAAGTTCCAGCTAGATGCGCATGAATTTAGCCGACGACTTCCCGCCGAGATCGAGACGGCCATCTTCCGCATTTTTCAAGAGGCGCTTAATAATGCCGTGCGTCATTCCCGCGCTACTTCGGTTCACGCCACGCTGGCTTGCCCTGGCAATCTATTTACGGGCGAAGTCGTGGACAATGGCAGTGGCTTCAACGCCGATTCAATCCAGCTCGATGGCCAGAGTGGCAGAGGGTTGGGTTTACTCGGCATGCAAGAACGGGCTGCTCAATGCGGTGGTCGGCTCGAAATCATCTCTCAGCCAGGCCACGGTACGCGCGTTAAAATCGAAATTCCCTTGCCGGAGGAGTAATGTGATGAAGCCAATTCGTGTGCTCATTGCCGATGACCACACCATTGTCCGCGCCGGTGTGCGCTTGTTGCTCGACACTGAGCCGGATATCGAAGTGGTCGGTGAGGCAATGGGGGGCAGCGAAGCCGTTCGGCTGGCGCTCGAATTACGCCCCAACGTCGTGTTGATGGATGTTGCCATGCCGGGTATGGACGGCATCGAGGCTACCCGCCAGATCAAAGCCCAAAGCCCAGATATCCAGATTCTCGTGCTGACCATGCACCGCTCCGATGAGTATCTGTTTGAAATGTTGCAGGCTGGCGCCTCAGGCTACATCATCAAAGGGGCTGAGACGGACGAACTGATCCGCGCAGTGCGGGTCGTGGCCAAGGGCGAAGTGTTTCTCTACCCGACCGTCACGAGCAAACTGGTCAAAGAGTACCTTGAGTTAGCCAAGGCCGGCGCCGATACTGGCCCGGTACTTAGCCCGCGCGAGCGCGAAATCATGCGGTTGCTGGCCGAAGGCTACAGCAACAAAGAAATCGCCGAGAAACTGGTCATCACGCTTAGCACCGTTTACACCCATCGCAGCAAGCTTATGGAGAAGTTAGGTTTGACCAGCCCGCACGACTTGATTCAATATGCCCGGCGCACGGGCATTATCCGCGACTTCTAGCGAAAATCACGAGCCCCCATCATAAAAAACGCCAATCTAGTTGGCGTTTTTTTGTTGACATTTCGCGCTTTCTTCGATACCGCCCATCGGCCTGATCGCCTACTATTATGCGTGTGGTAATGGATCTGGCTGGAGACGACTTGATGCCTCGGCGACTCTATTTAATCTGGACTAACCCTCTCTTTCGGGACTCGGCGCGTGCGTTGTTGAGCCATCCGGAGATTGATTGGTTGGGCGCAACGTCTGACTATGCCGCCGCTGGCGCTGCCATTTTGCAGCTCCACCCCGACACGGTCCTGGTTGAGGAGCTTGGAAATAGTCTGCCGCACGACTTGGTGGAAGTTCTGCGGCTTAACCGCGTGGACATGCGTTTGATTGGGGCAAGCCTCGACCGCAACTGGCTCCAGGTGTGGCAGTGTGAAGAGCACACACTAGCTCAAGCGGACGATCTGTTATCTCTCGTTCTTCAATAGGCATGAGCAGGAGCGATCTGATGATAATTCCAATGACAATGGGCAAATTGCCTGGTAGGCGCTGGATGCTGGTTTGGCTAATAGCCGGCGTCCTGTTGCTAGTGGCTTGCGCTGGCCCGGCTGGCCCGCAAGGGTCCGCTGGCGTCCCTGGCCCGTCCGGCCCCCAGGGCCCGGTTGGTCCGGTCGGCCCGCAAGGCCCGATTGGCCCGGCTGGCCCGGCTGGCCAAACGATGTTGGCGCCTGGGCCTGGGTTACACGCGGAGATTCTGCAGGTGGATCTGGCAGCAGTCAAACCGACCGTGACGGTGAAGTTTACCGATGATAGCGGGCGACCGGTGAAGCCGGCCGATCTGGAAGGATTTGGCTTTACACTGGCGCAAATCCTGTATGACGAAGAGACGGAATTGAGCCGGTATCAATCTTTGCTGATCCGGCAGGTAGAGGGGCAACCCTACGTAGTGGATGGCGAGACGGTGTCGCCGGTGATGGCTGAAGCCAGTCAGGCGTATGCAGATAGCACCGGCGAATGGGTCGAAGGGCCGGAGGGGAGTTTCATCTACACGTTTGCCAACGAGTTATCGGCCGATCCCGATCCCACCCTCACCACCAGCGTCGGCCTCTACGCGTACAAAGACGCCCGCGCCAGCGTCGCTAATCAGGTTTACACCTTCGTGCCGGCTGGCGGCGAACCCGATCTCACCCGCGCCGTCGTCAGCACGGAAGCCTGTAACGGGTGTCATAACCCCCTGGCCCTGCACGGCGGCGTGCGCCGCGACGTTGCCTTGTGCGTTACCTGCCACACCGACCAGACCACCGATCCTGAAACGGGCAACACCGTCGACTTTCGGGTGATGATTCACAAAATTCATGCGGGCGAATCATTGCCTAGCGTCGAAGCCGGTACGCCCTATCGCATCATCGGCTTTCGCCAATCGGATAACGATTATTCGGCAGTCGCCTGGCCACAAGACACACGCCATTGTACCACCTGTCATATAGGCGGGACCGATAGCGACAACTACAAGACGAAACCCCAGACGTCGGCCTGCACCGCCTGCCATGACAGCACCAATTTGGTAACCGGCGATAACCACGAGGGCGGGCGTAAAGTAGACCGGCAGTGCGACTCGTGCCACGAGCCGGAAGGCGACGATTTCGACGCTGCTGTTGTGAGCGCCCACGTGATACCGAGCGAGTCGCAGCAGATCGCTGGTTTCAACATGGAAATCGTCTCAGTCACAGATGCCTCCCCCGGTAAATCGCCGGCCATTACCTTTAAGCTCACTGATGCTGCGGGCAACGTCATTAACCCGGCCGATGTCGCCTATCTAGCTGTTACCGTCGCCGGCCCCACTCAGGACTATACTGAACGGCTCACCGAAACCATCTTCCGGGCGCCATCGGATACGCCGCCGCCTGTCGAAGCCGCGGACAATGGCGCTTATAGCTATCAACTACAATATAAATTTGCTGATGACGCTGCCGCAACCTTTGCCTTTGGCTTGGAAGGCTACGTCAACCAGACTTTGCCTGATTTGACAGATCCCGTGCGTGTGGCCGGCTTCAATCCCGTTGTTTATGTTGCCCTGGATGGCGGCGCTGCCGCGCCACGCCGGCAGGTGGTTGACCGCGAACTGTGCAACAGTTGCCACAAAGAGTTGGCCCTGCATGGAGGCATACGCCAAAACACAGAATATTGTGTCCTGTGCCATAATCCACTCGCTACAGATGAAGAAGTGCGTCCGGCTGAAGCGATGCCACCCACTAGCATCAATTTCCGCGTCTTGATCCACCGTATTCACCGCGGCGAAGAAAGCGCCCAGCCATTGGTAGTTTATGGATTCCGCGGTTCGGTCAACGATTACAGCGAATTGGGTTTCCCGGGCAATCTGGCTGCTTGCACCACCTGTCATGTGGCCGGCAGCTATGATCTGCCCCTGCCGCCTGGCCTGTCACCCACGACTATCACTCAGGCAGGAGAGATCGTCAGCGCCACGCCGCCGGAGCGTTCCGTCTGTACCGCTTGTCACGACACGACTGCTGCTGGCGGCCATGCTGAATTGCAGACCACCCCTTCAGGCATCGAGACTTGTGAGGTATGCCACGGCACTGGGCGCGAATTCGATGTGACGACGGTGCATAATTAGCCGAATGGCAAAGACCCGCTCTCGCCAGCCCCGTCGGCTGCCGAGGGCGGCCCGAGAAAGTGGCTATGAAACATTTTCTTCCCATGTTCACACGTACAGCCCGGATTTTGATCTTGGCTATGGTGGCCTTCACGGTTTACATGGCGGTGACATTCTGGTTGGGTGGTGAGCGTACCGCCCATGCTTTACCCGAATATGCTACACGCACGGGCGAACCTTGCGCTGCCTGCCATGTGAATGCCGGCGGGGGGGGGCCGCGTACATTGCGCGGCCTGCTTTGGGCAGCGCGCGGCCGCCCGGACGCTATACCAAGCTTGCCCGGGCTGCTCATTGCACCCAACGAAACAGACGGCTTGGAGCTATACGATATCGCCTGCTCCGGATGTCACGGTTACAGCGGCGAGGGTCTGTTTGGTGTCGATCTGGCTAATCGGGGCATTTCGAAGGCCAGCACCCGCTCGTTCATTGTGCGCGGGTTGCCTGACCTGGGGATGCCGGCGTTTGCCGCGCAGTTCACCGACGGTCAGTTGGAGGCGCTGGTAGATTTCGTTGTAGCGCTTGGTCAAGGACAAATTCCGCCCAGCGAATATCCGCTGGCGGCGCCCGAATTACTTTGTGCGCCGACCGCGCCACTGACCTGCAGGGGGCAATGAGAAGCATGGCTAACACACTTACCCGCCGTCAATTCTTGAAAATGGCCGCGGTGACGGCAGGCAGCGCCGGCGTGATGGCTGGATTGCAGAGCTTATTGCTACCGCAGCGCGCCCAAGCTGCCGAGGGTGTTCTGCAAACATCGGCCGAAGACAAGATCGTCCCCGGTGTGTGCTTGCTCTGTCCCAGCGGCTGCGGTATCTTGACGCGCGTCGCCGACGGGCGGGCTGTCAAACTAGAGGGTAGTCCCATGCACCCGATCAATTTGGGTGCGCTCTGCCCCAAAGGCCAGGCAGCGCCTGAGTTGCTTTACAATCCAGACCGGCTGACCGGCCCACTGCGGCGCGTAGGCGCGCGCGGCCCGGGGGCGCAATGGGAAAGCATTGGTTGGGACGAGGCGATCGCCATTATCGCCGACAAGCTGAATGGTCTGCGCGCCGCGGGTCACCCTGAGCGGGCTGTCCTATTGCATGGCGCAGCGCACGGTCAGCTGCCGTCCTTTTTGCAACGTTTTATGCAGGCTGTGGGCTCGCCTAACGTTGTGACGCGTGACAGTCTGAACGTGGCGGGGGCCAAATTAGGCATGTACCTCACGCAAGGTATCTATGACATGCCTGCCTACGATCTGGAAAATAGCAACTATGTGCTGGCGTTTGGCGCCAGCTTGCTGGAGGCCGGGCCGGTGCCACAGCGCATGGTGTCCGGCTACTCGTTCCTGCGGCGCGGCCGCTCAACGCGCGGCAAGGTGGTCGTGATCGACCCACGACAGGGTGTGAGCGGGGCCAAGGCTGACCAGTGGATTCCGATTAATCCTGGCACCGACGCGGCGCTGGCATTGGGCATGGCGCATGTCATTATCCGGTCGAATCTGGTGGATGCCAGCTTTGTCAACAACTACAGCTTCGGCTATGAAGATTTCCCGGATGAAACGGGCACGCAACTCATTCAAGGTTTCCGGAACTTCGTGCTTGAGAACTATGCGCCGGAGCAAGTTGCCGAGATCACCGGCGTTTCTTCGACGACGATTGCGCGGCTGGCCGGTGAGTTTGCTAGTAACCGGCCGGCGATTGCGATTTTGCCGGGCAAGGGCGGGTTGCTCAACGGCACAATTGGTGGGCTGTATGCAGCGATGGCCGTGCATTGTTTGAATGCGCTGGTTGGCAGTATTGAACGACCTGGCGGCGTGATGACGCAGCGCTATCCGAAGACGCCGGATTGGCCCGCGTTTTCGGCCGATCCCGTGGCGGATAAGGGTTGCCAGACCGCACGTGTAGACGGCGCCGGCGTCACTTTCCCGGTAGCCCGTGATGCTTACCAGGCGGTGGCTGACCGAGTGCTCGATGGCTTTCCGGTCGAGTTCTTGTGGCTCTATGAAGCCAACCCGGTTTTTGAAACGCCCGGTGGCGCGCGCTTTGCGTCCGCCTTTGCTCAGATTCCGTTTATCGTATCAACCGGCTCTTTTTTGGATGAAAGCGCCCAATATGCTGACCTGGTCTTGCCGGAACCGACATTTTTAGAGCGACTGGAAGATCAATATATAGAAGGGCTAGGCTACCCTGGCGTTGGTTTGCGCCAGCCGGTGATTGAGCCGCGCCATGACACAATCGCTGTTGGTGACTTTGTCTTGCGGTTGGCAGCGGCCATGGGCGGGCCTGTGGCCGAGGCGTTCCCCTGGCAGAGCTACGAAGAGGTGCTGCGCTTCCGCCTACAAGAGGTCGGCGCCGATTGGGATTTGCTGACGGAGTTGGGCGTCTGGATTACACCGGGCTATCGTTTTGCGCGACGGGGCAGCGAGAAGTGGGTAAGTGAGGTTGTGGGACGAGACCGGCGTTTCGCGCCGCGTGACGGCTATTTTGACTTCTTCAGCCGGGAACTGCGCTGCATTTTGGGCGCGCTTTCGGCCGATCAGTTAGCATCTCTCGGCCTGACTGATGTCGGGGACGCTCTCTACCTGCCCCATTATGTGCCGACGCCTTTTGCCGGCGACGAAGCCGAGTACCCCTTCATGCTCAATGTTATCACGTTGATGGCGCTCGGCCCGGTCGGCGCGGCAGCCAATATGCCAACCTTACAAGAAATCAGCGGCATGACGGTGGATGAAACCTGGGGGTCTTGGCTAGAAATGAATCCTGAAGCAGCAGCCGAACATGGTCTGCGCGACCAGGACGAAGTGACGGTAGAGAGTTCATTCGGCAAGCTGACAGTGAAGTTGCGGCTGGTGAAAGCGCTTCGGCCGGATGTGGTTAACTTGCCCTATAACCAGGGCCATACCGCAATCGGCCGATGGGCCTCCCAACGCGGTGTCAACGGCCTTGAAATACTCAATCCCGCTTCTGAGCCGATCACCGGACTGGCCTCCTTCACCAATACGCGCGTTAAAGTACACCGGGCCTAGAGGAACAAACTATGCCACAGTGGGCGATGGTTATCGATTTGGATAAATGTGTAGCCTGTCAGGGATGTAGTATTGCCTGCCGGTTCGAGAATAACACACCAGTGGTCAAGCCGTCTGAGGCGCTGAAAGGGCGGGCCATGCGCTGGAATGACGTCTTCCCATTGCCGGTCAACCCAACAGAAGAAACGGGTGACTACCCCCACGTCACAACACGTTACCTGACACGGCCGTGTATGCATTGCGAGAATCCGCCTTGCATCAAGGTTTGCCCGGTACAGGCTACCTATCGCGATGCCGAAGGGTTAGTACGTCAGAATTACGAACGTTGCATTGGTTGCCGTTTTTGCACGGTGGCTTGCCCCTATGGGGTGCGCTATTTCAACTGGTATGCGCCAGAGTGGGAAGGCGACCTTAAGGAGCATCTGAACCCTGATCAGATTATTGCCACAGGGGCATTAGAAGGGCCGGCGGTTCGGCCGAAAGGCGTCGTCGAAAAATGCACCTTCTGCATCCACCGCCTCCACAAAGCGCGCGCTCAGGCTGAAGCTGAACAACGCGACTTCCGCCCCGACGACTACGTGCCCGCCTGTGTCGAGACTTGCACCGGCAAAGCGCGCTTCTTCGGCGACCTCGAAGACGCCCACAGCACTGTCTCGCTCCTCGCCACCAGCCCGCGCGCGTTTCGCCTGCTCGATGACGTCGGCACCCACCCCAAAGTCATCTACTTGCGAGAGGGATAAGACATGCTCAAGGTCGGATCACTAGACAAGCAAAAACTCATTGACCCTCTTTTTCGCACCGGATGGGCTTTTCGGCCTTTGCTCGCCTTCTTGCTCGCCGTTGTCGGCTGGGGGGTCTACCACTACGTGCGCCAGATCACGCTCGGTCTAGGCGAAACCGGCATGGATCGCCCGTCTTACTGGGGCATCTACATGGTGAATTTCATCTTCTTTATCGGTATTAGCCATGCCGGCACACTCATCTCCGCGATTTTGCGCGTAACCGGGGCTGAGTGGCGGCGCCCCATCACGCGAGTAGCCGAAGCCATCACGGCCTTTGCCCTCATCGTCGGCACACTGCAAATCATCATAGACATGGGCCGCCCTGATCGACTCTGGTCTGTAATCGTGCATGGTCGCCTCCAATCGCCCATTTTGTGGGATGTCGTCTCCGTCACGCTCTATTTTCTGGGCTCCGTGACCTACCTCTACCTGCCGCTGATTCCCGACGCCGCCATTCTGCGCGACAACTGCCCCAGTGACGCCCCCGGCTGGCAGCGCCGTCTCTATACGACGCTATCCCTGGGTTGGCGTGGCAACCGCGAGCAATGGCTTCGCCTGGAAAAGGCCATTTCTATGATGGCTTTTTTCATCATTCCGGTGGCCATCTCGGTACACACCATCATCTCCTGGATTTTAGCGACGACGGTGCAGCCCGGCTGGCATTCTTCTATTTTTGGGCCGTATTTCGTCATCGGGGCCATTTTCTCCGGCATAGGCGCGTTATTCCTAGCCATGACGGCTGTGCGCCGTACCTTGGGTCTAGAGAATTACATTGCAGAGCGCCAATATCGCAACCTGGGTCTGCTCTTTCTGACCATGATATTCGTTTGGGCCTATTTTACCTACGCCGAGAATTTGGGAGTCGCCGCCGGCCAGCAGACGGATGAGTTTCCCGTGCTGGCCAGCAAGCTATGGGGCTCCTTTGCGCCGGGATTTTGGGCGATGGTGAGCCTCATGGGCGTGGCGTTTTGGGTGTTAGTCGGGCCGGGTCTGATGCCGACGGTCAGTCCCCGTGTGCGCCTCCTACAGCCGCGGACAAGCCTGGCGGCTGGTGGGGTGGCGGCTGTGCTGGTGTTGTTGCTGTTGACGCCAAACTTGATGCCGCCGGTGACGGTAGCCCTCGGCGATCTGGCGATGCGCCGGGCGGCCTGGACGCTGGTCGGCATCCTGACGGCGACTGCCCTGCTGGGCGCTACGCTCTGGCTCAAGCATCAGCCGGTGGCGGCCACCATTGTGGCTTCTGTTTGTGTGCTGATTGGTATGTGGCTGGAGCGTTGGAATATTATCATACCCACAATGACCCATCCGCGGCTCATCCCCTACACGGCTTATCACCCTAGCATCACGGAGATTTCGCTGACAGCCGGTTCACTGGCGCTGTTTTGCTTGCTCTTCTTACTATTCTTCAGGGTGTTCCCAGCCGTTTCAATCTGGGAAGTGGCCGAAGGCCGTGTTATTGCCGAGGCCCAGTCAAAATTAGAAATTCCCCTGCCCGAAGCGGTTGGCTCAAGCCGCACGGTTCGTTGGGGGTTCAAGAGATAGGAGTAATTTATGTTCAGTCAGCCCTATGCAACTATTCTGGCCGTGATTGTGGTCGCGGCCCTGTTGGTGTCGGCGGTCAAAATTGTGTGGCAGTATCAAAAAGGCCTAGTCTTTCGCTTTGGCAAGTTTCAAAGTGAGCGCGGTCCGGGCCTCAATTTCATCATCCCCTATCTTGACCGGATGGTAAAGGTGGATATGCGGGTGGAAACGTTGGTGGTGGAGCCGCAGGAAGTGATTACGCGTGACA
>JAYRVN010000059.1:0-2683 GCA_041918535.1 Chloroflexota bacterium | reverse complement strand
TTTTTCCTGCGTGAGCGCGGCTATCGGCTTTCTCTAGCTTGGGTGGGGAATTGGCGGCGGGCGCTGGCGGCGGCGGCGCGGGCTGCCTGGCGTCGATTGCGGGGCGGTGTCCAGACTCTGGCGCGACAGGTTCAACGCTCAAGGCCAGTTACGCCCTCTCTAACCATGCCTGCTTCGGCGTGGCGATTGTCCCGTTTCGGCCGATTATCCCCGCGCGAGCAGATACGTTTCTTCTATTTGGCGCTGGTGCGTCGGGCCGGACAACAGGGCGCGGCCCGACAGGCCATGCAAACGCCCTTGGAATACGCGCCAGTTTTAGAGGCGGCCTGGCCGGAGAATGCGCCGGAGGTCAGAGCCCTGACGCAAGCGTTTATACGGGCGCGCTATGACCGACAGCCCGTGACGGCAGAAGAAGCCACGGCGATCAAACTCGTCTGGCAACGTGTGCGCGCCGAGCGGCGAAAGTTGTAGAATAGGCAAGTGGCGAGAAAATTGCGTTGCAGGAAGAAAGTATGATACAGGCACGCTTGTTCCAACGTCGGTGGCTCGTGGTTGGGTTGGTCTGTCTCTGGTCGGCTCTGATGACGCCGCGCGCTTGGGCGCAGACCGGTCGCGGCGCGCTGCTGCTTACCGAAGTGTTTTATAGCACGCCCGGCAACGAAGAGACGCAAGAGTGGGTAGAATTGGCGAATGTGAGCGACGCCCCGATTGATCTGGCGGAGTACAAAGTCGGCGATGCCGAAACGTCCGGCGACCGGGAAGGCATGCTGCGTTTTCCGGCCGAGGGCGCGATGATCCAACCGGGGCAGGCGATTGTGGTGGCGCGAGCCGCCAGTGGTTTCCAGTTGTTGTATGGTTTTGCGCCTGATTATGAGATAACCGACACCGATCCCAATGTGCCGGACATGCGCCCGTATTTGCTGTGGGGCACGGGCGAGATGGCGCTGGCTAACGGCGGGGATGAGGTGGTGTTGCTCAACCCGGATACGGTCATCATTGATGCCATGAATTATGGTGAAAGCACCAAGTTTTTCTCGCCGGCGGTGGCGCCGGCGGGGCAACGGCAGAGTTTGGAACGCTGGCCGGCGATGTGTGATAGCGACACGGCGGTTGACTGGTTGCCGAAGTACCCGCCCACGCCCCAAGTGATCACGCTGGAGGGGGAGTGTCGGGGTCTGCTGGACCCATTGGAGGCGGGCGATTTGTCAACAATCGGCCGAATCCAAGGCTCTCGCAGCGCCTCCCCGTTGACCAACCTGCGCGTCAAATTTGCCGGCGTGGTCATCGGCGTGCAGGAAGACCAAAACGCCAGCGGCACGATCTTCAACACCTTATACGTGCAGGATATCCCCGGCCGGGAAGATGGCGACCCCGCCACATCGGACGGCATCCCGGTTTTCCTGGGACGGCAGCGACCGACCGCTCAGGTGGGCGATCAGGTGGTGGTGTCGGGCCAGGTGGTGGAGTATTACGGCCTGACGGAAATCGGCGACCAGGATGCGGATATTCAAGTGGTCAGCAGCGGCAATCCGTTGCCGGAGCCGGTAGAGATCAATCCGCCGGCTGTGGATGATATTGGGTTGGCTAAGTATTACGAGCACCTGGAAGGGATGCGCGTGACGATTGGCGACTTACCGGCGCAGGTGGTTGGCCCCACCTTCAGCGGCTGCGGTTTCGCGGTGGTACGCGGCGATACCGGCTTGCAGCGGGTGCATCGCAGTCGGGCAGAAGACCCAGTGGGTCAGGTGATCCAGGTTTTGTATCGTTCGGATGTGGATTGCGGCAGTTTCCCGCAGGTGAAGTCCGGGGACAAGGTGCAGGGGGTGCGGGGCGTATTGACGTATAACTTCGAGCAATATAAGGTTGTGGTGCAAGATTCGGCCGAACTCAGCGCCGAGTTCTCCCCATTCCCACCCTTGCCCGATTTGCCTGTCCCGGCCGCCGGTCAATTCAACCTGACTAGTTTCAATGTCGAGAACCTCTTCGACAGCATTGACGACACCGGCGACGACGCGGAGCCGAAGCTGACGCCGGAAGAGATCAACCTGAAATACACCAAGATCGCCAACGATCTGGCGAATATCATGCACTGCCCAACCCTGGTGGGCATTCAGGAGGTGGAAAAGGAAGCGCTGCTGCTAGACCTGGCCCGCTTCATGACCGATATGTGCGGCTTCACCTACAACGTCACCCATCGGGAAAGCGCCGATGCGCGGGGCATTGACGTGGCTTTGTTGACCGACCCGCGCCGGGTGGAGGTGGTGAAGGTGACCCAGCATCAAACCTGCACCTTATTGCCCACCAACATCAACGACTCCACCATAGATTGCGGCACGAAAGATGCTCTATACTCCCGACAGCCTTTGCAAGTGGATATGCTGCTCGACGGCCAATCGCTGACGGTGATTGTGAATCATTTCAAATCCAAGCGGGGCGGCGAAGCGGAGACGGTGGGAGAACGGGCCGCGCAAGCGGAGTACATGAGCGGGATAGTACAAACCTTGTTGGCCCAAGACCCACAGGCGCGCGTCCTGGCTATCGGCGATTTCAATGACTATGAGGACTCGCCCACGCTGACGATGATGACGCAAGACGGCACGCTGACGAATACGCTGCTGCAAGTCCCGGAGGTGGAACGTTATAGCTATGTCTATGCCGGCGTATCCCAATTGATTGACGGCTT
>JAYRVN010000058.1:0-12764 GCA_041918535.1 Chloroflexota bacterium | reverse complement strand
TGGGCAGCGCCACGCCCGACGTGGTCACTTATCATCGGGCGCGAGGGGAGCGCTACCAGTTATTGGAGTTGCCCAAACGGGTCATGGGCCACCGCGAACGCATCGAAGATCAGGCGCAGCGTCTAGGGCGGCCCACGGCCTATACCGCCGCCGCCACTGACCCGCGCGACGCGCTTACCATTCCTTTGCCGCCGATTCAACTGGTGGATTTGCGCCAGGAATTGCGGGCCGGCAACCGTTCCGTCTTCAGTCGGGCTTTGCAACAAGCCCTGGATGAAGTGTTGGCCCGCCGCGAGCAAGCCATTCTATTTCTCAACCGGCGCGGCACGGCTACTTTTGTCCTGTGCCGGGATTGCGGCCACATCCTCGCCTGCCCCAACTGCGACACGCCGCTGACCTATCATCGGCCGAAACTCGCCCTCATTTGCCACTACTGCGGTCACAAAGAACCGCCTTCCGTCGCCTGCCCGCAGTGCGGCTCGCGTCGCATCAAGCATTTTGGTCTGGGCACCGAGGAGTTGGAATTTCTGGTTCAGGCGCGCTGGCCGCAAGCCCGCATTGTGCGCTGGGATAGCGACACCACCGCCGGACGGGATAAGCACGAGGAGCTACTAGCCAGCTTTGTCAATCAGCAGGCGGATGTGCTGGTAGGCACGCAGATGATCGCCAAGGGTCTGGATTTGCCGCTGGTAACGCTGGTGGGGGTCATTTCGGCCGATACATCCCTCGGCCTGCCCGACTATCGCACCGGCGAGCGCACGTTCCAACTCCTCACACAAGTAGCCGGGCGCGCCGGTCGTGGCCTGCTCGGCGGGCGCGTGATTGTGCAAACCTACCGGCCGGAACATTACGCCATTCAAGCCGCCGCCGAGCATGATTACACCACGTTTTACTTGAATGAGATTCGCTTTCGCACGCAGCACGGCCATCCTCCCTTCCGGCGGCTGGTCAAATTGCTCTTTGAAGATGCCGGCAGCGACCGCGCCGAGCAATCCGCCCGCGAATTAGCGGCCGCCTTGCGCGCACACGTGCGCGCGCAAAGCTTGAGCGCCACCGACATTATTGGGCCGACGCCGCCATTTTTCGGCCGAATCGATCGTCGTTTTCGCTGGCAATTGCTGGCCCGCACCCCTGACCCGGCGCGCTTGCTGGCCGACTTCCCCCTCCCTGCCGGCTGCCAACTCGATATTGACCCAGTTAGCACCCTGTAGGTACAGACGTGTAACCGTGAATGCGTGTCAAGTTGTCAGGCGCCTGGGCAGAAGCCGCAACCTGCACATTCCAATACCCCCGAACCGACTCGAACGGTTAACCTTCTCCTTAGGACGGAGCCGCTCTATCCATTGAGCTACGGGGGCTGACCGGCAAGATTATAGCGGACAATTGTTGGGCTAACAATTGACGATTTGCCTGAGACCATCTAGGATTAAGGGAAGTAGTTCAAATGTGAGGAGATTGACCGGAGACATGCCGCCTAGTTCTGTCATTGGCCAGACGCCACAGTTGCCTTTTTTTGCCTACGGCACCTTGTTGCCCGGGCAACCCAATTATGGCTTATGGGAGAACCGGCTGACGCGGCAGCGGCCGGCGCTCTTGCCGGGCGGCCGGCTTTATGACCTGGGTAACTTCCCGATGCTAGTGCTGCATACGCAAGGACAAGTCATTGGCCTGTTAGTGGACGTTCAGCCCGATAGCTACACCGATTTGCTGGCGCAACTCGACGCGCTGGAGGGGTTTGATCCGGATAGACCCGAAGAGTCTGTTTATCGGCGCGTCCCGCACACCGTCCATTCGGCCGATGGGCGCGCAGAAACCGCCTGGGTTTACGTGGGACGAGCGGAATGGGTGAGCGGCTTATCGCCTCTGGCCGACGGGGATTGGTTACGTCATTCGGCCGAAAAAATGGCCGACATGACGCGGTGGTGGGCGGCTTTCGGCCGAAATTTGCTCAACCAGCCCGCTTTCTTCTGGACAAAATAAACTTTCGATAGGGCAGACCGTGAACGCCAATGTTCAAGCGCTCTACCCGCGTGGTTGACTTATGACAAGAATTGGGGTTCTAACGAGTGGTGGAGATGCTCCCGGCATGAATGCCACGGTGCGCGCCGTCGTGCGGATGGGTCTTGCTCTGGGCGCAGAGATGTTTGCCATCTACGAAGGTTATCGGGGCCTGATCGAAGGCGGAACGCGGATTCGGCCGATTAGCTGGAACGATGTTGGCGGTGTCTTACACAAAGGCGGCACCATCATCGGGACCGCTCGCAGCGAGGAGTTTCGCACCCGCGCGGGACGGCTACAGGCAACCCGCCAGTTGCTCCAAGGCGGCATTGACCACCTGGTTGTCATCGGCGGCGACGGCAGTTTGACCGGCGCCGAGGTGTTGCGCCAGGAATGGCCCGACTTGGCGCAAGAATTAGTGGCGCGGGGCGAGGTGACCCTGGAATCGGCCGAAAACCACCCCCAATTAACTATTGCCGGATTGGCCGGCTCCATTGACAACGACCTGTGCGGCACCGACAATACCATCGGCTCCGACACCGCCCTGCACCGTATCGTAGACGCCGTAGACGCCATCTCTAGCACCGCCGCCAGCCACCAACGTACCTTCGTCGTCGAAGTCATGGGCCGCAACTGCGGCTATTTAGCCATGCTATCTGCCATTGCCTCCGGCGCCGATTGGGCCCTTATCCCCGAAAATCCCCCCGACCTGGAAAACTGGGAAGACCGCATGTGCCAGGTCCTGCGCGCCGGACGGCAAATGGGCCGTCGCGACAGCATCGTGATCGTGGCCGAAGGGGCGCGCGATCGCCACGGCAACCCCATCAGCAGCAGCTACGTTAAACAGGTCTTGGAAGAAAGGTTAGGCGAAGACACCCGCGTCACGATCTTGGGACATGTGCAGCGCGGCGGCTCACCCAGCGCCTTTGACCGCACCCTAGCTACCCTCACCGGCGCGCGGGCCGTGGAAGCCATTCTCAATCCGGATAACCAGGGCAAAGGCTTCCTGGTCGGCATTAGAGGCAACCAAATCATAGAGGTCCCGCTTCAGGAATGTCTGCAACAAACGGCGGCCTTGACAACCGCCATCAAAGAGAAAAACTATGCCGCGGCCATGGTGATGCGCGGCAGCAGCTTCCAGCAAACCTGGCAAATTCTACGCACCCTCGTCCGCGCCCAACCCCGCGCGCCTATACCCGGCAAGCAACGCTATCGCTTCGCCGTTCTCAATGCCGGCGGGCCTGCCCCCGGCATGAATCAGGCTGTGCGCGCGGCCGTCCGGCTCGGTATTGACAAAGGGCATATCCTGCTAGGCGTCTATAACGGCTTCCAGGGCTTGATTGACGGCGACATCCACGAGTTCAATTGGATGACCGTCAATGGCTGGATGAACACCGGGGGGGCCGAACTGGGCACCAACCGACGCATCCCGGCCGGAAGCGACTTCTATCAGATCGCCCGCCACTTTGAAGAACAAGCCATCAACGGTTTGCTAATTATCGGCGGCTGGAGTGGGTACGAGGCGGCTCTGGCAATTTATCATCAACGCCACAACTTTCCCGCTTTCAATATCCCCATCGTTTGCCTGCCGGCCAGCATTGATAATGACCTGCCGGGCTGTGAATTAAGCATCGGCTCCGACACCGCGCTCAACTGCATCATGGACGCAGTGGACAAAATTAAACAATCGGCGGTAGCCTCACGCCGGGTCTTTGTGATCGAAGTCATGGGCGGACACTGCGGCTATCTGGCTTTGATCAGCGCCCTCTCCACCGGCGCCGAACGCGTCTATCTGCCCGAGGAAGGGGTGAGCTTGCTGGATTTGCAGCAGGATGTCCTGAAGCTCATCACCGGTTTCCGGCAGGGCAAGCGCTTAGGCATGATGATTCGCAGCGAATACGCCAACGATGTGTATACAACAGGCTTCATGAAGTCACTGTTTGAGGAAGAAGGGCGGGGCCTGTTTGACGTGCGCTCGGCGATCTTGGGCCACTTACAACAAGGCGGCAATCCCACGCCTTTCGACCGGGTTGAGGGCAGCTTGCTGGCTCTATATTGTCTGGAATATCTGGAGCGGGAGGTTGGCGAGCAGGAGCCGCGCAGCGCCGCCATCGGCTTGGTGCATAGCGAAGTGGAGTTTACTGATTTCGATGCGATGTCCCGCCTGATGGATGTGCGTTATCGTCGGCCGAAAAATCAGTGGTGGCTCAGCTTACGGCCGATTGCCCGTGTGATGTCACAACCCAATGCAGACATGGCGGTCCAGGTCATCGCCGAAGCGAAGAAGGCCCAAGGCAGCCAGCCCGCTCGTCCTAACAATGGCAACCACCATTAAGCGCTGCCTGTTTCTCCGGCTGAGGTTAGATCACCTATGCTTGGCCTCGGCGCGCACTCCAGTCACCCGCGCTGTGTTAGCCTTGAGTAAGAACGCTTGTTCGGTCTTGACAGGGCAGCCGTCTGATCCTTACAATAGAGATGGGTGTTGCTGATGAGCGACTTAGTGACCCTGCTAGTCAAAATGCCCGCACACGCCTGGTATCGCCCCATACGGTTGATGGCAAATTACCTGCCGACAGTTATGGCTGGGCCGCGGATCATGCCACAACGCGCGGCCGATTCCCGGCCCTAATGGCGTGGCGCGAGCGTATGAGCAAGATACCAATCGGGGATGGCCGCACACGACCGGCTGGAGGCGTTTAACACAGCATCATGGAATATAAGGATTACTACAAGACTCTGGGCGTGGATAAAAAGGCGTCCGAAAAAGATATTAAGAAAGCCTACCGCCAGTTGGCCCGGCGTTATCACCCTGACAAGAATCCGGGCGATAATACGGCCGAGGAGCGCTTCAAAGAGATCAACGAGGCCTACGAGGTTTTGAGCAACACAGAAACTCGCAGCAAGTATGATCAGTTGGGCAGCAATTATCAGCGTTTCCGCCAGACAGGCGGCGACCCCGGCGGCTTTGATTTTACGCAGTGGGCCGGCAATAACCCATCTCAATATCAGAATGTTGACTTGAACAACCTGTTCGGCGGAGAGTTCTCGGAGTTTTTCAACAGCGTATTTGGGGGCGGATTCGGCCGAAAACCGAACGTCCAGCCCCTTCACCGTGACATCGAACAAGCCGTCGAAATTAGCCTGGAAGAAGCCTTCCACGGCGCCGCGCGCATCCTTGTCCGCGAAGATGGCGAGCGTCTTCAGGCCAAAATCCCCGCCGGGGCCGATACCGGCACCAAAATCCGCCTGCGCGGTAAAGGCGCCCAGGGCGGCGACCTATACCTCGTCGTCCGCGTCTTGCCCCACCCCGTCTACACGCGGGATGGCGACGATCTGCAAGCGCCCATTGATGTCGACGTGCTCACCGCCGTCTTGGGCGGGCAAGTCACTATCTCTACCCTGACCGGCCCCGTCAAACTCAAAATCAATCCCGGCACACAGAGCGGCCAGAAGATTCGCCTGCGGGAACGCGGTATGCCCAAACTTCAGCACAAAAGCCAGTTCGGCGACTTGCTGGTCGAAGTGCGTGTGCGCGTGCCGGAGAGTCTCACGGCCGAAGAACAGGCGCTGTATGAACAATTAGCCGCTCTGCGCCGCGGTGAACGCAGCCGTTGACCGAACAGCCAGCCATGAACTATCTGTGTGGACGCCAGCATGCCTAAATCTCTTTTCCGCGCCTTATGGGTTTTTATCGCCTTCATCAGCCTTACTTCGGTGGTTGCCTGCAAAACCGCCCCGGAGGAAGACGCTGTCGTGGCGGCCGTCCTGGCTACGCTGGAAGCGCAGAACGCTACAGTTTCTACCACGCCAACCGCCGAACCGGAGATTCGGCCGATCCGCAGCAACTTGACCGGCGACCTGCAACAAACCCTGGTAGACCTGTATAGCCGGGTCAATCCTTCCGTCGTCTCGATCATTGTCAGCCAGGGCGGGCTAGGTCTGAGCACAGGCAGTGGCTTTGTCTACGACAATCAGGGGCACATCGTCACCAATGCCCACGTCGTGGCGGACGGCGATCAATATGAAGTGGCCTTCGCCAACGGCGACCACCGCCGGGGCGACATCATCGGCCAAGATGTGGACAGCGACCTGGCGATCATACAGGTGACAGACTTGCCGGCTGACGCGCTGCCCTTACCTCTGGGCGATGTGGACGACATTCAGGTGGGCCAATTTGTCGTCGCCATCGGCAACCCCTTTGGCGAACAAGGCTCCATGTCATTGGGGATTGTCAGCGCGCTAGGGCGAAGCCTCAGTTCCCAACGCACCAGCAATTTGGGCGGCTCCTATCGCCTGCCCCGCGTCATTCAAACCGACGCCCCCATCAACCCCGGCAACTCCGGCGGCCCGCTGCTGGACCTGCAAGGGGGTGTCATCGGCATCAATTCAGCCATCCGCACCGACACCGGCGTGAATTCGGGCGTTGGGTTTTCCATTCCGGTAGACGCCATCAAACGGATTGCTCCCAGCCTGATCCAGGATGGCAGCTATCGTTACCCGTTTATGGGCATTACGGTGCTTTCCCCCGGCGACCTGGGGCTCGACTTCCAGGCCACCCTTAACTTGCCACAAGCCACAGGCGTGTATGTGACACAAGTTGTGGCTGACGGGCCGGCGGAACAGGCCGGCATCATACCATCCAACGGCACCCGCCCCGGCGGCGATCTCATTGTCAAGATTGACGGTCGAGAGATGCGTAGTTTCGACGATTTGAATAGTTACTTGGTATTCGAGGCCATGGTTGACCAAACCATTCAGGTCACACTCCTACGGGGCGATCAGGAATTGACTTTGCCGGTGACCTTGGGGGCGCGGCCTTAAGATTCGATGAGGCCGCGGCCACCCCATGCTGGCAGGTTAGAACCCCATAGCCTCTTCCAACCAGCATGGAGCGGCCGGGCCGTTAACTTACTCACCAACCAACACATTGGGAGGACAGCATGTTAGCTCAGGAAGAATTACAGGAATTGCTGGCAGTGGATGTGACGCCGGGCAAGGTGTGTAGCCTATACCTGGACACAGACATGGCACAAGAGACTCGCGAGACGATCAAGCTGCGGGCGAAGAGTCTGTTGAAGCAAGCGGAAGCTGCCTCAAACGGCGATAGCGCGGCGATTGAACATTATTTGGATTACGCTTACGATTGGTCGCGGCCCGGTCTGGCGATCTTTTCCTCAGCCGAGCATGATTTCTTCCGGGCGTACCCTTCGGCCGTGCCTTTCTACGATCGGGTGCGTGTCGGCGCCAAACCGTATATGAAGCCCCTAGCCTACCTGCTGCAATATTACACCCATTACGGGGTTATTCTCGTGGATAGCCTGGGAGCGCGGTTTTTCCATTACCACCTGGGCGAGCTCAAGGAAACAGAGCGTTTTCTAGGCGAAGAGGTACGCAAATTAAAGCATGGTGGTGGGTCTTCCACCACGGGTATGCGCGGCGGCGCTGCTGGGGAACGGCGGGAGGAAGAAGCGCACCAACGAAATCTGCGCGAAGCCACGGCGGCGGCGGCAACCTTCTTCAGCGCCCACAATATTCGCCGGCTGTTTATTGGCGGGACGGCTGATAATGTGAGCCGGTTCCGTGACTATCTGCCCAAGCAATTGCAGAGCTGTCTGGCCGGAACGTTTGCCATAGACATGGGAGCCAACGATGCGGAAGTAACGGCTCGAGTTTTCGATCTGTTAGAAGGCACGCAACGCGCCTACGAGCAGAAAATGGTGGAGGAATTGATCACAACGGCGTCCAAGGGCGGCAAGGCGGTCATCGGCCTGGAAGAGACGCTGCAGGCGGTGCGAGAAGGTCGTGTGCAGACGTTGGTGATCAGCGAGGGCTTCCGCGCCGCCGGTTACTTCCATCGGGAAGCCGGCTTCCTGACCACGAGCCTGGTGTATAGCCCGTTTGCCGAGGAAGAGTTGGAAAAAGTGGAAGACATCATTGAGACGGCGGTTGAGCAATCTATCCAACGGGGTGGCCAGTGGGAGGTTGTGCGCGACAATGTCGCGCTGGATAGCGTCGGCCATATCGGAGCTTTTGTGCGCTTCTAGCGCGTCGGGGATTGTGATTGTGCTGACAACCCCGCAGGTCTGAGCAGGCCTGCGGGGTTTTTTTGACTAGACCAAGAAGGGTGTGACGAATCGGCCGAATCGGGGTTACAACCAACAAAACCACCCTTTCAAGGAGCATGTCCCATGAGCACATCCCCGTCAAGTTCCCTACGCATGATCATCCTGATTCTGGCCCTCGCGACCGGACTCATCCACCTGGTTCTCGGCTTCGGCGACCTATCCAGTTCGTTCGGCATCATTTTCATTCTGAACGGCCTGGGTTACTTAGGGTTGGCCGCCGCCGGCTACCTGGACATCGCCGCCCTGTCCAGCCTGCGTCAGTTGGCTCGGCTGGCCCTGATCGGCTTCACCCTGTTGACTATTGTGCTCTACTTCGTCATCAACCCAGACCCCTTCGGCAGCGTCTTTGGATTAATCACCAAAGTTATTGAGCTGGCCCTGGTGGTGGCCCTGGTAGTCGACCGGCGCTCTGCTTGAGTTTCCCCACCAGCCTGTTCTAGCCGACTCGCCCTCTTCAGAGCCGCGTCACTACCCGGATGCTTGACCTTGCCTCGCCTGGCGGCCTATCCGCCGCGCGGCTCGGTTAGCCAAAGTGTGACCTAAGCGCACGAAGAGGGCTTTTTTGTGCTATGATTAAGAGAAGAGAAGCGTATGCAAGTCCTTCAGGAATTCTCTCAGCGGCTCATCCAGAATGTCGAAAAAGTCATCATCGGTAAGCGCGACGTCATCGAATTCATCCTGGTCGCCTTGTTCTGCGAAGGTCACGTCCTGCTGGAAGATGTGCCCGGCACCGGCAAGACCATGTTGGCGCGCGCCATAGCCGTATCGCTGGGGGTGGATTTCAAACGCCTGCAATGCACACCGGATTTGTTGCCCAGCGATGTCACCGGCGTCTCCATCTTTAATCGCAAAACGGACGAGTTCACCTTCGCGCCAGGGCCGGCTTTCACCCATGTTTTGCTGGCCGACGAGATCAACCGGGCCACTCCTCGCACCCAGTCGGCGCTGTTAGAATGTATGGGCGAACGACAAATCACGGTGGATGGGGTGACGCGGCCTCTAACCCGCCCTTTCATCGTGCTGGCGACACAGAATCCTATCGAATATGAAGGCACTTTCCCGTTGCCGGAAGCTCAACTAGACCGCTTTTTCCTGAAACTGAGCCTGGGCTATTTGAGTGAGGCGCTGGAAGGTCAGATGCTAATCAATTTAGGACGGGAACATCCCATAGAAAGCTTGCAGCCGGTGGTGGCGGGACAACAACTGCCCGACCTGGCGCGCTTGATCTGGGAGGTGAACGTAGATGAGACTGTCCGCGACTATATTGTGCGACTGGTGGCCGCCACACGCCGCCACTCGGATTTGTTGTTAGGGGCCAGCCCCCGCGGAAGTTATGCGCTCTACCGGGGCAGCCAGGCTTACGCCGCCATGCGCGGGCGTGAATTCGTCTTGCCGGATGACGTCAAGCGACTGGCGCGTTGCGTGTTGGGGCATCGCTGTCTGGTGCAGCCGGAGAGCGCCCTGCGTGGCGTGACGGCCGACCAGGTGGTGCGCGAAATTGTGGAGCAGACAGCGCTAGATATCGGGGAGCTACCGTAATACACAGAGGTCAGGCGGCGCGGGCGAGAAACCCGGCCGATACGCGGGGAAATGCGGCGTAGTGTGCGGCGACTGTTTCCTCACCCCCTGGCCTCCGTGCCATCACCCAAAAAGGAGTGAGATAAATGTCCAAGCAATTGCGTTGGTTGACACTGATCAGTTTGTTGGCGATCCTGGTACTGGCGGCGTGCGGCGGCAAGGAAGAGCCGACGCCGACCGCGGCCTCGACGACAGCGGGCGGGGCGACAGCGGCTGCGCCGGAAGCGACGCGGGCCGGTTCGGTTGCCCCCGCGAACTCGCCAACAGTTTCGGCCGAATCCACTACCACCGATGACTCTCTGGCCGGGGTTCCAGACTTCGATACTACCCTGAGCCAATTCAACAGCTATCGTTGGGAGATGGTCTTCAAATTCACCGGCGACAACGGCGTAGAGAAATCGGGGGCGTTCGGCATCATCGCCAGCGTTGAGCCGCCGGCGCGCCAAATGACCGTCACCTCGCCTGATCCAGACCCGGACACGGGCGCGACGGCGACGATGATCATGACTCAAATAGGCGACACCGCCTATATGGTCATGCCCGAGGGCTGTATCAACATTTCCGGCAACAGCTTTGACCCCAAAGAAGTCTTGTCCGGCTTTACCTCACCGGAGGAGTGGTTGAGCAACCTGAATGATGCGCGTCGGGTTCGGCCGAATGAGACAATCAATGACGTAGAGAGTCGGCATTACACCTTCGACCAGGTGGCCTTCGCCTTGCCGGACACCAACATCGAGAACGCTTCAGGCGATCTATATGTGGCGGAAGACGGCAATTACGTGACCCGCTACGCTTTCACCTACGAGGTTGAGACCGGTTTCTTCAGCGATGCCGATGGGCCGGGAACAGTGACCTATGAGTTTAACCTGCTGGATGTCAACCAGCCGGTCAATATCACCGTGCCGGAAGGGTGTGAAGCCCTCAGCAACGCATACCCGATGCTGGATGACGCCGACACGGTGGTAAACATGACCGGCATGGTCAGCTATAGCACCAGCTACACAGTCGAAGAGGCGGCTGAGTTCTATAGGAGCGCGTTGGCCGGCGAGGGCTGGGTTTCCGACGAATCGGCGACCATGTCAACGGCTGACTTCACGCTTCTGGTTTTCACGCGCGAAAGCAGCCAGCTCATCATCAACCTTGCCACTGACGCCTCGTCGGGCAAGACGACTGTTTTGTTGCAGACGAGCGGAGAGTAAGGGTAGACCGGGACAGTCTAAACGGTCAGAGGTGAGAGCAATCCCACCTTTGACCGTTGTCCGGTCTGGGGACGTGGGGTGAACAGGCTTAAGGCACGATGTTGACTTCGGCCGAAAATCCCCCCAACCGCCCCGACGGCCCAATCGGAGCCACACTGACGGCGTAAGGCGTGGCCGGATCGAAGCCCGTGAGGACCACATTGCCGGCTTCACTGGCATTCACATAGCGGAGTTCGGGGAAAGTGAGCGCGGCGATCGGCCGAAACGACAGGGCATAACCGGCGGCCAGCGGATTGGTTTGCCAGGTAATGATATACGCTCCCGGCTCAGCCGTCTTCGACACGCTCGGCGCGGGGGATGGCGGAGGGCCGCCGGCCCAATTCGCCAGCGCGACCAGATTCACGCGCACCATCTGCGCCAAATAATTGTAGTCCAACTTCTCCCAGGTATCTCGGGCGCTATTGAGCAAATCCGCGTTTTCTTGTGATTCGATAAGGCGAAAAGCTGGAATACCGACATTAATGAATTCGCGGTGGTCGCCATACCGACCCTCTCGGTCAATAATGTTTTGGAATTCCAGCGGGAAGGCCGGCAAATAGAGCGTTTGCAACAGGCGGGCATATCGCGCTGCCTGACCTGACCCCGAATATTGGATATCCGGGGCGAAGAGGCGCGCCGATTGCGGAATGCCCGGCCGCCCGCCGACCATGTCATTGCTGATAGCCAGATCAATTTGACGGCCGCTGAAAAGCGAGTTTGTCACGAAATAGCGGCTGCCCACCGTGCCCTGCTCTTCAGACGCGAAGGCCACGAAGATGATGGTCTGATTCCAGGGACGTGAACTGAGCAGGCGCGCCAGTTCCAGGAGCAAGGCCACCCCGCTGGCGTTGTCGTCGGCCGCCGGGGCGTAGCTTGAGGCGTCTGTAGCCGAGCCGACGCGCGTATCATAATGCGCTCCCACCACGATGACGCCAGGATATGAACCAACACCCGGCAAAGTTGCCACGACATTGCGCTGATTGGCCGAAAGCCCTTCGTAATTCAGGGGAAAATCTTCAAAAGCCACCGCCAGGCGACCCACTCCCACCCGATTGAACTCATTGAAAATCCAACGCCGCGCCGCGCCGATGCCGCGATCCTCGCGTTCCGTCTCGCTAAAACTGTTGCGACTATAAAAGTCCTGGAGTGTCTGCACATAGGATTGCAATTGTTGCTCGGACACCGCGTTCATCAGGGCCACGATGTCGGGGTCGGATGCAATCTGGATGTCGCTAACCGGGTTGGTAAACTGTTGGCCGCTGCTAAAGGAGATGGGCATGGCCGTTGCCGGCGGCGGCGGGACGGTGGGGCGCACCGGCGCAACCAGCAACGAGCAACCGGCGCTGACCAGAACCAACAGGAACAACCCAAGAAGGCGAAAGGTGGGGCGCATCACAATCAGAGAACTCCTTGAGACATAATCAGATGATCGGATAATCGGGTGAGGATTAAAACCTCATTCGCTTGGCGCCTGCGGTTGTATTTTACTTCACGCTTGAAAGCCGGTCTCCGGGCGCGAAAAAGGCCTGAAGATTCGGCCGAATCGTCCACAGTATACCCCACGCCCGTTTTGAGCCAAACTAAGCGGCAACCTTCTCCCGCCGGTTCACCCCAATTTTTAATCCGGGCGCGCCGCCGAATGGAACCGTTTAGCCGGTGTATAGGATTTGAATAATCACGCCGGTGGCCCAATCGGCCACATAGAGGCTGCCGTCCGGACCGACGGTGACGTCAATCGGGGCGGCAAAACCGGTAGCAAAATCGGCCGAATCCACCCCCCCCGGCCCCAAACGCACCACCTTCTGCGCCCCCTCGAAAGCGCTCC
>JAYRVN010000057.1:0-8087 GCA_041918535.1 Chloroflexota bacterium | reverse complement strand
AAGTGGCGGCCGCCTGGCCGTCGTTTTATTTGGGCAGCATTGCGCCAGATTTCCAGGACATCACGGACATTCCGCGTGAGGCCACGCATTTCTACACTTTGCCGCCAGACACCAATAGCCAGGTGCATGCCGTGATGCTGGCGCAGCACCCGGAATTGGCCCAGGCGTCACGCCTGCCGCCAACGCAAGCGGTTTTTTTGGCGGCGTATATGGCGCATTTGATGCTAGACGTGCGTTGGTTCCGCGAGGTATTGGCTCCGTGTTTTGTATTTAATCCGGCATGGGATAGTGTGGGGCGTTATGAGCGTTTCACGGCGCACAATATGTTGCTGACCTACCTGGATGGTTTGGCGCTAGGGGCATTGCCGGATTCGGCCGAATCCACCCTCGCCGCCGCGCCCACCCAGGCGATGGCCGCCTTTATCCCCGACCACCATCTGCAACGCTGGCAGCAATTCATCGTTGAACAACTGACGCCCGGTGCGCCGGTGCGTACCGTGGAAATTTATGCCCGCCGCCTGCACATGGCGCCTGCCGATTTCGCCCGTCACCTGGCTGACCCCGTTTGGCTGGAAGAACATCTCTTTCGTCGCGTGCCGCCGGCTCAGGTGCAAGCGGTTCTGGCCTCCGCCGTGGATGAGACGGTAACCTTGATCACTGACTATCTCAGCCGTTAGCCGACTACCTATCCTGGTAGGGCTGATGACGCTACATTTTGAATTGCGCTTCCCAGACTATGACAGACACTCCCCTTTCCCATACAGGGCCTCAAGATAAGCGTGTAGTGCGCTTTGCTTGTCCGCAGTGCGACGCCGATCTGGTCTATGACCCCGGCGCGCAGGGCCTGGCGTGCGGACATTGCGGCTACCGTCAACCGGTTGAGAGTCCGGCCGTGGATCGTTCAGCCGGTGAAGAACTGTTCACTCCGGAATCGCTGCGACAAATGACGCCCGGCTGGCGCATGGATTCACAGGAAGTCGCTTGTCAGCGTTGTCACGGCCAGGTAATCTTGCCGCCCGGCGCGCTAACGCAAAAATGCCCCTTCTGCGGCTCTTATCAGATTGTTCAGGCGGCCGGCGACGAAGCGCGTATGCGGCCGCATTACCTCATCCCGTTCAGCCTCACGTTGGAGCAATGCCAGGCGAAAGCCCGTGAGTGGCTTGGCGAGAGTTGGATGACGCCGCGCGACTTGAAGCAGATCGCGGGTATGGGGGATTTCAGGCCACTCTACACCCCATTTTGGACTTTTGATGCACAGACATCGGCCGATTGGCGGGCTGAGGTGGGCCGAGACCAGCAGGAGCGTTTCTTTGATGTGGCGACAAAGCAGTGGCAAACTCGTACTGTCACCCATTGGGAATGGAAATCCGGGCATGTGGATGTGACGATTGACGATTTGCTCGTGCCGGGGACAGAGCATGTGCAAGAAGCGTTTTTGGCCGAGATGGCGGTGTTTGATTTCGGCCGAATGGCCGCCTACGATCCCGTTTTTCTGGCCGGTTCCCAGGCGCAAGCCTACGAAGTGCCGTTGGAGAAAGCCTGGCAAGCCGCCCAGACGCGCATCCGCTCCCGCACCGAGCAAGCCTGCCACGCCCAAACCGGCGGCGGGCAGGTGCGCAATCTCAGCCTCACGAACTATCGCCTCTCCGGCGAAAAATGGCGCTACGTCCTGCTCCCCGTGTATGTGTCTGTTTACAACTATCAGAACAAAGCCTTCCAAATGCTGGTGAACGGCCAGTCGGGTCGCCTCGGCGGTCAACGGCCGGTTGTATGGCGGCGTGTCTGGTTCTGGGCCTTACTGCCGCTTTTACTCAGCCTGTTGGTGGTCGTCCTGAGCCTGACGGTTGTGGCCTCACAAGGCCTTATGCTAGCCGGTTTTATCGCCCTCTTCATCGCGCTGTTTTGGTTTGGCGTGACGCTCAACACGGCTAAACGTACTGAATCGGCCGCTATCCAGGCCCGCGAAATCAACTGGAACGAGCCGGTTGGATAACTGCAACCAGGGCCATTCTATTTTTTATCGGCCTATCTGATCATCCCCATTTTTCCCAAGGAGTCCGCATGATTGTTGTCGCTGCACCCCGCGCCGATATCCAGGTGCGTTTCCCCGATAAGCGTACCTTTAATGGGCCGCCCGGTTCTACGGTAGAAGCTTTTATGCTGGCGGCCAACCCGCCCGTTCGCGGTCAGATTGTGGCGGCTTTAGCCAACGGCAAATTGCGCGAATTGTCGGAGCCTCTCCATAAAGATATGGAACTGGTGCCAATCACTTCGGCCGATTCTGACGGCACGCGTATCTACCGGCGTTCATTATGTTTTCTCATGATCGCCGCCGCCGCCGAACTTTTCCCCGATGACCCCATCAGCATTCATCACTCCATGCCCTTTGGCGGCTACTACTGTGAACGTGAAAATAGCCAACCCTTGACCGACGAGGAATTGCTGCGCTTGCGCCAACGGATGCAAGCCCTGGTAGACGCCGATTTACCGATTACACAGGTGCGCGTACCGCTGGCCGACGCTTTGCAACTCTTTCAGCGCGCCGGCGATTTGGACAAGGCCGACCTCTTCACCAAACGGCGCAAGTCCTATGTCACGCTCTATGAACTAAACGGCGTCCGCGACTATTTTCACGGTTTCATGGTTCCTCGCACAAGCTATCTCAAGTTGTTCAACCTGCATGGCTACGCCGGGGGCTTTATTGTGCAATTTCCCCGCCGCCATGAGCCGGACGTCTTGCAGCCGTTTGAAGATGAGCCGTGGCTGGCGCAGGTGTTCCAGAAATACGCCGCCTGGCTGAAACTGATCGGCGTGCCTAGCGTCGCGGCGCTCAACCACACGGTCGATCAAGGACGTATCACCGAGTCCATCTTGATCGCCGAGGCCCTACATAGCCGTCAACTAGACGCCATTGCCAACGAAATTGACCGCCGTCGTGGGCAGGTCAAAATGGTGCTGGTTTCCGGCCCTACCTCGGCCGGCAAAACGACGTTCAGCAAACGCCTGGCAGTCCAACTCCTGGCGCGCGGCATTCAACCTGTTGCCATCGCTCTGGACTACTACTTCCGCCGCCGGGAAGATACGCCGCAGGATGAAAACGGGGACTATGACTTTGAACACTTAGAGGCGGTAGACCTGGCCCTCTTTCAGACGCATTTGGGCCAATTGTTAGCCGGCCAGACGATTGTGCAGCCCGTCTACAACTTTGTCACCGGTCAACGTGAAACGGGACGAGAGTTGACCCTTAAACCCAATCAGGTGTTAATCATCGAAGGCATCCACGGCCTCAATCCGCGCCTGACGGAAGGCTTGCCGCCGGAAGCCATGTTTCGTATATTCATCTCCGCCTTTACCCAGTTGAACCTGGACCGGCACAACCGCATCCCGACCACTGACACGCGAAAACTGCGCCGCATTGTGCGCGACTTCAACTATCGGGGATATTCGGCCACCGACACGATTCGCCGCTGGTTGCAAGTGCGTGAAGGGGAAAGGCGCTGGATTTTTCCCAATCAAGGGCGGGCTGACGCCTTCTTTAATTCCGCCCTGGTGTATGAACTCTCTGTGCTCAAGCCGTTGGTGACGCCCATCTTGCTGCAAGTGGAGCCGGACACACCGGAGCGCGTCGAGGCGAATCGGTTGCTGGCCTTCTTGCAATGGTTCAGCCCTGTGCCGGCGGAAGATGTGGCTAATATTCCCAGCGATTCGATCTTGCGCGAATTCATTGGCGGCTCCATCATGGAGAATTTTGAACCCTGGCTGCTTTGAGAGGCGGTCAGGCAGATGGGTGAATGGCGGCTGGTTATGCCTGGGCCAATCTGGTACACTCTGCGCCCAGGTTGGCTCTGATGGGTTCGGCCAAAGGCGAGACGTTGGGCGTCTTGCCGTTCCGGCCGGTCTCTTAACCGAACCGGCCCGGAATTTATTTCTTGACAGACTTTTAATTAGGAGAAACATTGTGCTACGCGATCGATTTTCCACTACCACGCGGGGTTTAGACCGCCTATCGCCGGCGATGCGGTTGTTTGACAAGGCCAAGCAGTTTGGTATTTGGAATCCGGCCGATCTGAATTTCACTCAGGACAAATTGGATTGGGAGCAATTTGCGCCTGATGAACATGAAGCCATGCTCCATCTATCATCTGTTTTCCAGGCCGGCGAAGAGGCCGTCACGCTGGATTTGCTGCCGTTGATCATGACTATCGCCAAAGAGGGCCGGATTGAGGAGGAGATGTTCCTGACCAGCTTCTTGTGGGAGGAGGCCAAGCATGTGGACTTCTTCAACCGGGTGCTGACGGAAGTCGCCATGCACGCGGGGGATTTGAGCCGTTTTATGGGGGATAATTATCGGCTGCTTTTCTATGAGGCGTTGCCGGAGGCGTTGCAAGCGCTTGAACGCGACCCTTCTCCCGCGGCGCAAATCCGCGCGTCATGCACCTACAACATGATTGTGGAAGGTGTGCTGGCAGAGACAGGTTATCATGGATTTTTTACGGTGCTGGATCGGACCAACACCATGCCGGGAGTCCGTGAGGGTATTTACCGGTTGAAACAGGATGAATCCCGACATATTGCTTATGGGGTGTATTTGATTTCGCGCTTGGTTTCGGCCGAACCCACCCTCTGGCGCATTGCCGAAGACACCATGAACCAGTTACTGCCTATTGCCATGGGCATTATTGGCGAAATTTTCGAGCGCTATGATCCTATGCCCTTTGGGCTTGACCTGGGTGAATTCATTCTGTACGCTACCAACCAATTCAGCAAACGTCTGGCGCGCATCGAACGCGCCCGCGTAGCTGATTTGGCTGAAGTCATGCGCATAACTGATCAGGCCATTGACGCCAACGACGCCTGATGCATATTGAATCCCTCACTTGACAGGCAGTTGCCGACCGCCGGAGACTCAGCCGCCAACGTTCTCCGGCGGTCAGTGATTCGGGTGTTGTGGGTCTCCGAAGACGACCTGCATAAGCGGCAGGTCAAAGCGCAAAAAACCGGTCGTATGCACGTAGGTGATATACTGCACCCGCCCGTCTTGCTCTGCGAACTCTGGATGAGCGCGCCCGGCGTAGCTAAAATTGCCTTCCCAGCCGGGAAGGGCGGTGAATAAGAACGCTTCTTCCGACCACGGGCCCCACGGCGTCCAGGCGACACGATAAAAAACATCGTCGCTAAATACGCCGCTGTAAACGGCCATATACATGCCCAAATAGGGCACATAGAACACGGTTTGTCCGGCCGCCCCGCCGTTGAAGATGATCACGGCATCAGACTGGTTGGCGCTCCAAACACCGTCCCCGGCATAGTAGCGCCACTGGGTTTTGTCCAGCGCCTCCGCCAGCGGCACGCGTCCCACCTGACAATCCATCACCAGAAAGCCCGCCTTGCAGCCGTAAGCATAGAGCAGCGCGCCTTCGATGACATACCCCCCATCAAGACCTACTTCCCCGGCGGCGTCTGTCCACATAAGGGTTGGGTTTGGGCTTCCCGGATTTTGGATGGGTCGCGTGATTGGCCCACTGCCCTCTTTCACGGCAATGCCGCTGCCAATATAGGTCCAGTCCGGTTGGCCCGTTTTGCGCCAGATTTCGCTATAGAAAAGCAAAACGCGGTTCCGAGTCGGGTCCGGCACGATATGGCCGGCCCACAATGCGTATTCGGCGCCGCAGGGAATGGCGCGGCAATGGTCGTCGTCGTGGAGGTAATTGTAACGGCGCTCTGCAGAGGTATAGGGGAGGAATTCAGCCGGCGCGCCTGTTTTGTCCAGGTGGTCATGCTCAAGCGTGATGCCGTCCGATGCATCCAGATCGTTGGTCCAGGATAACGAGTTGTCCACCCAATGATCGCCGCTCTGCCCCGGCACGGCCAGGGGCGTGTCGCCGAAAGTCCACACGGACCGCCCGTTGACCAGGGCGCTATAAGTTCCATCGCGCCCATAGATGTCTGGGTTTTGCCCAATGACACCCAGGTTATTCACTTGCAGGAGAGGGGGGATAGGCGGCGGGCCCGGGTCGGCAGCGCGCGCTATTGGACCGGAGGCGAATCGGCCGAAAATGGCTGTGAATCCAAACAGAACGCATAGCCCAACGCTAATCACACCCATTCGCGCCGACATAGAGACCCTCTGTAATCGCTTTACTCAAACCTGTCCGCTAACGAGCGCCAGCTTCACCTCAGCGATGGCCTTGGTGACCTGAATCTCGCGTGGGCAGGCGTTGGTGCAGTTGAAAATGGTGCGGCAACGCCACACCCCAAAGGTATCGCCAACCACCGCCAACCGTTCCGACGCCGCTTGATCGCGACTATCGAAGATGAAGCGGTGGGCCTGGACGATAGCCGCCGGGCCGACGTACCGGCCGTTGGCCCAAAAGCTAGGGCAGGAGGTGGTACAGGCCGCGCACAAAATGCACTTCGTCGTATCATCGAACTTGGCGCGGTCTTCAGGTGATTGCAGCCGCTCGCGGCCGTCGGTTGGCGGCGCGCTATCGTTGATGAAGTAGGGCAGGACAGAACGATAGTGGTCGAAGAACGGTTCCATGTCCACGATCAGGTCTTTCAAAACCGGCAGGCCCAGGATGGGCTCCACTTGAATTTTGATGCTGTCCTGGGAAGTGGAGAGGCGGCTGATGAGGGTTTTGCAGGCCAGGGCATTGGCGCCATTGATGCGCATGGCATCGGAGCCACAGACTCCGTGGGCGCAGGAACGACGCAGCGCCAGTGTGCCGTCTTGCTCCCACTTGACGCGATGTAAAAGGTCAAGCACGGTGTCGGTGGTGTTGCAATGGTCGAGGTCGTATTCGCCCCACCAGGCTTTGGTTTGTTTATCAGGATTAAAACGTCGGATACGTAGATGGGCTTTCATGAAGGAATCTCCCACGCCGAGAGAACTAATACACGCGGGCTTTGGGTTGGAATCGGCCGATTACCACATCCTTATACCCCAGCCGATCCTCCGCCTGGAAGTAGAGAGAATGCCTGAGCCAGTTCACATCATCACGCTGCGGGAAATCCTCCCGCGCATGTCCGCCGCGGCTCTCCGTGCGCGCTGCCGCCGCCACTGCGGTCACCCGCGCCAAATCGAGCAGACACCCCAGCTCCCAGGCTTCGAGCAAATCCGTATTAAACAGACCGCCCTTGTCGTCAATGCTCAGGAATTTCCGATGATCCTGGCGTAGTTCATCCAGAATTTGCACGGCTTCATCCATGCCGCTTTGTGTGCGAAACACGCCCACGTTCTCGGTCATCGTTTGCTGCATCCGCTGGCGAATCTCATAGGCCTTAACATTGCCCGGATTGTTGCGGATGCGCTCAAACTCCGCCATCACTTCCTCAGCGGGTTTGGCCGGCAAAGGCAATAACTCCGCTCCACGGCAAAACTCGGCGATATCTCGCCCGGCGCGACGGCCGAACACCACCAAATCCACCAACGAATTCGTGCCAAGCCGGTTCGCCCCATGCACCGAAACACAGGCCACTTCTCCGACAGCATATAGGCCCGGCAAAACCGTTTTTTGCTCATCCAACAAGACGCGACCATCCACGTCAGTAGGAATACCCCCCATCGCATAATGCGCTGTCGGTTGGATGGGCATCGGTTCTTTGGCAGGGTCCACGCCCAAGTACGTGCGGGTGAAGTCGGCAATATCGGGCAACTTCTGCTCAATCATCTCGGCCGTCACCCGGCGCGACTCGCCATCTTCCGCCAAATACCGATTCACTGTCTCCGGCGTCACATCCAGATGCACATATTTCTTGCCATTGATCCCACGGCCGGCTTTGATTTCCAGGAAGATCGCCCGACTGACCACATCCCGACTGGCAAGGTCCTTAATACTGGGCGCGTATTTCAACATAAACCGTTCGCCCTTGCCGTTAATAAGCACACCGCCCTCGCCGCGCACCCCTTCCGTGATCAGAATGCCCAGTTTGAAAATGCCCGTAGGATGGAATTGAAAGAACTCCATGTCCTGCATGGGCACGCCACGACGCAAACAAATGGCCGCGCCGTCGCCGGTCAGTGAATGAGCATTCGAAGTCACGTCCCAGCAACGCCCCCAACCACCGTTGGCAAACAAGACGGCCTT
>JAYRVN010000056.1:0-9113 GCA_041918535.1 Chloroflexota bacterium | reverse complement strand
GCCAGGTCGGGGTCGCGCAGCCCCTCCCAGTGCAGGGCGTGAAAGGCGGGCGAACCGGCGATCTCGAAGGTCAGTTGGCTCAGGCCGCGGTCGCGCGCCTGTACGTAACGGGCGTACAGCTTGTTGTCGCCAAAAAGCTGGCCGAACAAGTTCTCGCCGTAGGCGCGCACGGAGGCGGCGGCCTTCTCCGCCCGCACGGTGTTGAGGAAGGGCAGGGCCAACCACTCCTCGAAATACCATTCGAGTTCAGCCTCTTGTTTGGCGTCGAACGGGTCACGCACGGTCACGGGGCGCGTCTCAGCGCCGTCAAAGCTGATTTCGGCCTGGAAGGCGGGCTGGGGCGGGTTGGCGACGGCGACTTCACGAAGGGTGATTAGCATAGGCGCTCCTGACGGCGAGAAACGGCTTCTCGTCTGACGTGATTATATTCTAGAAGTTCAACTTCTGGCAGAAGTTGAACTTCTTCGGGCGCGTACTTCTTCGGGTGGGCGTCAAAAGAAGGCGGAGAAGGGAACCATCTCGGCGACTCTGTGTTCCTGCCTGCTTGTATGCCCCTGTGACCTATGGTAAGATTGCAGGCAACGGATAGATTGTTCACCCTCGACTTAGCCCTGGTGAGGGTGTGTGACAAGGGCAAAGGTAGGCGGCCATGATCAGAAACAACACCACGCTCGCGCTCGTAGCCTCATTTGTTTTGGGTTTTGTCATCGGTTTGTTCCTCTTCGGATGGGGGCTGACGCCGGTCCGGTTCACCAACGGCGGCCCGCAGCATCTCTCCGAAGGGGACCTGAAAAATTACGTGGCGGCCCTGGCGGATGTGTACAGCGCCGACAACAACATCCTGCGCGTGCGCGGGGCGCTATGCAACTGGGACAAGCAGGAAAACGAGCCGGGCGCAGTCGCCGCGGCGCTGTCGGCTCTGGCCGCCAAAGAGACCGACCCAGCCTATCAACAACGCTTGCAACAGGTGGCCGGTCTGGTGCGGGGGGAGGATTGCGCGGTCTTCAACCAGGTCGCCGTCGCCGGCGAATCCGGCGCGTCGCCCTGGCTAACCATCTTGTTATGGCTGCTCTTGTTGGGGCTGCTGGCCGGGGGCGCTTACTACTTCTTCTTCCGGCGGCAACCGGACCGATCGGAAGCGCGGGCGACGGTGACGCCGCCGCCTGCCGCGCCGGTGGTGGTGGATGAAGGGGGTTCAGCCGCGGCCGAAGCCATGACCACCCTCGAAGAGAGCGAAGAAGCGCCGATCAGCTTCCAACCGATCGTCCGCCCGCCCGCCCGCGCCACCGAACCCGATCTCGACATCACGCCCCTGGCCGGGTTTGAAACCACCTATGTCCGCGGCGACGACAGCTACGACAAATCCTTCATCATCGAAAACGCTCAAGGGGATTTCCTGGGCGAATGCGGCGTCAGCATCAGCGAATCCCTCGGCGCGGAAAACTCCAAAAACGTCACCGCTTTTGAGGTGTGGCTCTTCGACAAGGGAGACACGCATACCATCACCAAAGTTGTCATGAGCGAACACGCCTACCGGGATGAAGCCGCCCGCGCCCGGTTAGCCACCCGCGGCGAGCCGACGCCGGCGGAACCGGGCGAAGTCATTGTTCTGGAAACCGCCGCCCTGATTGTCAACGCGGAAATTTTGGAAGTGGCCTACAACAGTTTGCAGGGCGCGCAAAACAGCGTCTTTGACCGCTTATCCATGCAGCTTTCCGCCTGGGTCAAAGGCGATTCGGCCGAAAATAGCGCCGGGCGCTAAAGGTTTCACGCTCCCGACGCTTGTTTGCCTTTTCAAGGCGGGCCGACGGCCCGCCTTTTGTGTGCTAAGATGCCTGAAGTATTGACCTTGCGCTTAAGTGATATGGCCCATGGCGGGTCGGCCCTCGGCCGGGACGCGCGCGGGCGCGTGGTGTTCACGCCGCTGGCGCTCCCCGGCGAGTTGGTGCGCGTGACCGTGGCGCAGGCGGGGGGACGCTTCGCCCAGGCGCGTCTGGCGGCCGTGCTGGAACCCAGCGCCGACCGGCGCGAGCCGCGCTGCCCGCATTTTGGGGTATGCGGCGGCTGCCATTTTCAACACATTGATTATGCGGCGCAGTTGCGTTACAAGACGAAGCTGGCGCAGGATCAGTGGCAACGGGTGGGCAAGGTCAAGGGGGGTGTGATTCGGCCGATTCTGCCCAATCCGCAACCCTGGGACTATCTCACCAGCCTGGCCCTCAGCCCCACCCGCGAAGGCCCGCCCGGTTTGTGGTCGCCGCTTGAGCAACGCGTCATCCCCATCCAAACCTGCGCCATCCTGCACCCCCGTTTGCGCGAACTCCTGGCCGATATAGACCTGCAACTGCCCACCCTCCGCCACCTGACGCTGCGCCTGGGCGACGACGAGAACGGCCTGTTAGCCCTGGAAACGGAAGACGCCGAGCCGCCGGAGTTGGAGCTAGACCTGCCCGTTTCCGTGGCTCTGGTCTTGCCGGACGGCGTGGCCGCCACCCTCGTCGGCGACCCCTATGTGTGGCAGCGCGTCAAAGAGCGCGACTTCCGCGTGTCGGCCGGCAGCTTCTTTCACCCCAGCCCGGCCGGGGCCGCCTTGCTGGTGGAGACGGTGCTGCGCTACGCCGCCCTGCGCGGCGCAGAAACGACGCTGGAAGGGTATAGCGGCGTGGGACTGCTGACGGCCTTCCTGGCCGCGGGCGCGCGCGAACTCATCGGCGTGGAAATCAACGCCGACGCAGTCGCCGACGCCGCCATTAATCTGGCCGAAACGACCAACGTCTCGCTGTACGAGGATTGGCTGGAAGATGTCGCGCCGGCATTAACGACGCCGATCGATGTGGTGGTCCTCGATCCGCCGGCGGCCGGGCCATCGGCCGAAGCGCTGGCCGCCGTGGCGGGGTTAGGGGCGTCGCGGCTGGTGATCAGTCAGCATGACGTGGCCGACCTGGCGCATCTGGCCCCGACGCTGGCGCAGGCCGGCTATCGCCTGGTAGAAGCGCAGCCGCTAGATATGCTGCCGCAAACATTCTTCATTCATGTCGTCTCGTTGTGGCAGCGTGGGCGTGACGGGTAACATGCGGATTGCCATGGTGGGGCCGTTTGGTTTTCGGCCGAAAAAAACCATGCGCGCCCGCGCCTTCCCTCTGGCGCAAGCCCTGACGGCGCGCGGCCATCAGGTCGCCCTCTTCATGCCCCCCTGGCACACCCCGGCCGAAGCCGGCCGCCGTTGGCATGAAGCGGGCGTCGCCGTGCGCTACATCCCCCTGGGCGGCGGCCCGCTTCGCCTCACCCGCCGCCTGATCCGCGAGACCCTGGCCTGGCAACCCGACGTCGTACACTGTTTCAAGCCCAAAGCCTATAGCGGTCTGACCGCCGCCTGGGTGTGGCTGGCGCGCCGCCGGCCCCGCCTGGCGCTCGACGCCGACGATTGGGAAGGCTGGGGCGGCTGGAACGACCTGGAAGCCTATCCTCGCCTGGTTAAACATTTCTTCGCCTGGCAAGAAAGTTGGGGAATGCGCCACAACCATCTCCTCACCGTCGCCAGCCGCGCCCTGCAAACATTGGCCTGGGGCCTGGGCTGCCCGCCGGAACGGGTGGTTTATCTGCCCAACGGGCCGGGCATCGTCGCGCCGCCGCACCCGCTCGGCGCCGGGCCGGACGGCCCTCCCACGCTGCTGCTCTACACGCGCTTTTTTGAATTTGATCCGGCCCGCCTGGCGCGCATCGTCGCTCAGGTTTATCGGCAGATACCCACGCTCCAGGCGTTGCTGGTGGGCGCGAGCCTGCGCGAGGCGGACGGCGCGCGCTTTGAAGGGGAGATGCGCGCTCTGGACGCCTGGGCGTGTGTGCGTCAGGCGGGTTGGCTGGCGGAAGAGGCGCTGCCGGCCGCGCTGGCCCAGGCGCATGTCGGCCTGTATTTGATGGACGACACCTTGCTCAACCGCGCCAAGTGCCCCGTCAAGCTGGCCGATATGCTGGCGGTGGGGCTGCCGGTAGTCGGGGAGGCGGTGGGGCAAGTGCCCGAATATGTGGTACACAGGCAAACGGGCTGGTTATGCGCCAGCGGCGACGAGGCAGGGGTGGCGGAAGGGGTGATGCGTTTGTTAGGCGATTCGGCCGAACGCGCCCGCCTCTCCCGGCAAGCCCAGCAACATTTGCGCAGCCAATTCGCCTGGGAACATCTGGCCGCCCGCCTCGAAGCCGCCTACGCCGCCCTGCCGTCGCCTTAACCTGGCTCACATAATCTGCGCCTTCCGGCCCACTCGCCCGTATAGTCAGGCATAATGACTCGGTACATGGAGCGGCTATGGCTCTTTCACGACGTGATTTCCTCAAATTAGGCGTACTGGCAACCGCCGGCGCCACGGCTTGCGGGCAAGAGTGGTCGAATTTGCCCGTCTTTTTGCCGACGCCGGCCGGACGGCCCACCACCGCGCCGCAGCCAACTCCCACCCTAACCCCCCTGCCGCCGCCGAGCCGGGAACTGAAGCTCTTGAACCGCGCCGGCTACGGCCCGCGCCCCGGCGATCTGGCGCGGGCGCAGCAGATGGGTTTTGAAGCCTATCTGGAAGCGCAGTTGAACCCGGAAAGCCTGGACGATTCGGCCTTGGAGGGCGCACTCGGCGACTTGCCCGTGTACTCTCGCCCGTTGGCGGAACTGGTCGCCATGCGCGATAACCGGCGGGCGGAGATGTTGCGCGACCTGTCTATCGTCACGCTGGGATCGGCGCTTTTCTCGCAGCGCCAGCTATATGCCGCTATGGTGGAGTTCTGGTCGGACCATTTCCACATCTTCATTCACAAAGCGCCGGCGTTGCTGCCGCTCAAGATTGTGGATGACCGGGAAACGATTCGGCCGAATGCCCTGGGTAAATTCCGCGATCTGTTGACAGCCTCCGTGCATAGCCCCGCCATGCTGGTCTATCTGGATAACGCCGCCAACCGACGCGGCGCGCCCAACGAAAATTACGCCCGCGAACTGCTGGAATTACACACCCTCGGCGTCAATGGGGGTTACACCCAGAACGATGTCAGCGAGGCGGCGCGCATCCTCACCGGCTGGACTATCCCCCGGCGCGGCGCCGAAGGCGGCCCGGTCAGACTCTCGCCGGACCTCCACGACAAAGCGGCGAAAAGCGTGTTGGGCCAAAGCTTTCCGGCCGATCAGGGGGAGCAGGATATCCAACAGTTAATCAACCTCCTGGCCGGCCATCCCGCCACGGCGCAACACCTGGCAACCAAACTGGTGCGCCGTTTTGTGGCCGATGAGCCGCCGGCCGACCTGGTCTCCAGCGTCGCGCAAACCTTTCTGGCAACGGACGGGGACATCAAGGCAATGCTGCGCGTTATCTTCCTCAGCCCGACGTTTGCCCAGGCCCCGCCCAAACTCAAACGCCCGTATACCTTTCTGGCGTCGGCGCTGCGCGCTTTGGCCGTCCGGCCCGGCCCGGAGAGCGCCATCGGGGAGTGGCTGCAGCAACTCGGCCAGCCGCTCTTTGCCTGGCCGGCGCCTGACGGCTACCCGGATGTGGGCGCGGCGTGGATGAATTACCTGCTGCCGCGCTGGAGCCTGGCGCTGACGCTGTGCGACGGGACGACGCCCGGCCTAGCCGTCCCCTGGACGACCTTGGAGCGGGCCGTGGAAGCTACCCACACCGCGCCGCTGCTGGATGCCTATGCGCAGTTGTTGCTGCATCGCCCCTTGGACGCAGGCACATTGGCGTTGTTCCAGGATTATGTGGGGAGCGAGCGGGTGGATTCGGCCGAATCCCAATCCCGCTTGCGTCAATGTGTCGCCTTGCTTTTGGCCGGCCCGGCTTTCCAGTGGATGTGACCATGCCTACCCAAACCTTGCCTTATTGCGCGGAATATGGACGCCTGAGCCGGCGCGGCTTTCTGGGCGCCGGTCTCGCCTCGCTGTCGGCGCTGTGGCTCGGCCCCCAACGCCCGGGCCTGCCCGATTGGCTGCCGCAGATCGCCCTGGCCGCCCCGCATGTCGGGCCGCGTGGCGATACGCTGGTGTGCATTTTCTTGCGCGGCGGCGCGGATGGCCTGAATATGGTCGTGCCGCATGGGGATGAGAGTTATTACGCATATCGGCCGAATCTGGCTATCCCGCGCCCGGACGCCGCCGGCTCATTCAAAGCGCTCGACCTGGACGGCTTCTTCGGCCTGCATCCCTCCCTGGCCCCCTTAGAACCCATCTACCGGGCCGGCGATCTCGCCTTTATCCACGCCGCCGGCTCACCCGACGAAACCCGCTCCCATTTTGAGGCCCAGGCCTGGATGGAGCAAGCCGGCGGCCCCGCCTACACCGGCTGGCTGGCGCGCCATCTAGCCAGCCTGGACACTGGCAACGCCTCCGCCTTGCGCGCCGTCAGCGTGGATGACATGCTGCCGCTCTCGCTGGCCGGCGCGCCGCAAGGGATTCCGTTGCCGGCTCTGAACGCCTATCAACTGCCCGTCCCACCCCAGGCGTCCGGCGCATTAAAGCAAATGTTGCAGGCCATTTACGGTCAACCGGCGGATAGGCTGGCCGCGGCGGGACGCCAAACATTGGCGGCGCTGGAACTGATGCGCCAGGTGACGGCCGTGGCGCCCGGGCGCGTTGTCTATCCAACGCACCCGTTCAGCCAGGCCCTCCAGGTGACGGCGCGTTTGATCCAGGCCGAGGTTGGGTTGGAAGTGGCTTTCATCAACCTCGGCGGTTGGGATACGCACGCCGCGCAAGGTAGCGCGGAAGGGCAGATGCCGCGACTGATGGGAATCCTGGCTGCCGGTCTGGCCGCTTTCTATGCCGACATGCAACCCCGGATGGGACAGATCACGGTTGTCGCTATGTCGGAGTTCGGTCGCCGGGTGGCAGAAAACAACAGCAGCGGCACCGATCACGGCCATGGCAACAGCTTGTGGCTGCTGGGCGGCCACATCAACGGCGGGCAGGTCTATGCGCGTTGGCCCGGACTCAACCAGGAGCAACTGGTGGGGCCGGGCGATCTGGCCGTTACCACCGATTACCGGGACATATTGGGCGAGGTGTTGCGGCGGCGCTTGAATAATCCGTTGCTGGATCAGGTGTTCCCTGATTACACGGTGACGGAGCATGGGCTGGTAGATGGGGATGCATCTGCGGCCTAAGAAGCCCGCTTCGGCCGAAATTGTGACCAAAAATTCGGCCGAACCCTCTCTTTCATGTCAGCCACGAGCATCCCCAGCCTACCAGTTTACGGCATAATCAACTCCAACGCATCCAGCACACTCGTCACCCCATGCGCCGATCCGTCCCAGTAGAGACTGAAAGTGCAGCTCGTCGCATTCCCCAGTGATGTCACCACACACAACAACATATCGGAGCCGGTTCCTGTCACGCCCGGCACATCGAACACTCCCAGCGTGGTCAGATACACCTCGCTGGCGTCCGCATTCACCCAGGCGCCGTTCACATCCTCTCCGTTCGTTTGGCTCAATCCCACATCCGAGCCGTCAAAGTATAGTGACCAGACGCCACTGGACAGATTCACGGCGCTCAAATCCTCATCCTGCGCCGTCAATCCGGCCACAGTCAAGTTACCCAACGTACTCACCAGCAACCGTCCATCCGGCGCGAAAGCCAGAGCGTCCACATCCTCTCCATCTTCCGTCAAACCGTAGACAGAACCGTCGAAATACAATTCAAACGAGCCTGCCGTGGCCATACCCAACGTCGTAGGGATAAACCGCACGATATCCGAGTCGTCCACCATTCCCAGACCGGGCACATTGGCTTCCGCGTCCAAACTCAACAGCAAGGTGCCGTCATCCAAATGCGACAGGGCATCCACGTCGCCGGTCAGGCCCACATCGGAGCCATCAAAGACCATGCCATAGAGGCCCAATGCCGAGTCATAGGCGAAGATATCTTCGTCGGCAAAAGTCAGTCCCCCGGCGACTTGCTGGGTATCTGTACTGGCCCACATGATCGGAACCTTCGCAAAGCCTAACTCCAGGGCATCCATCACCTCGCCGCTAAAGCCGTGGGCCGAGCCATCCCAGAAAAGCCCATAGGCGCAACTGGTATTGTCGCCCAACGAGTCAGGCGCGCAAGTGAAGACATCCGCGCCGTCCCCGCTCACTCCTATTGGCACATCAAACGCACCCAGCGTTGTCAGATAGATGTCTCCCGTCAACTCATTTACGGCTGCGCCGTAGACATCTTCAGTGCTCCACTCCCCCAGCCCGGCATCCGAGCCGTCAAAGTAAAGCGTCCACAAGCCGGTGGACAGGTCGAGAGCGCTTAAGTCTTCATCCTGCGCCGTCAATCCCACCACTGTCAGCTTGGCAACTGTGCTCACCAGTAGCCGCCCGTCGGGCGCGAAAGCCAGCGCGTCCACATCCTCATTGTCATCCGTCAGACCATAAGCCGACCCGTCCCAGAACAACTCGAACGACCCTGCCGTGGTCACCCCCAGACTGGTAGGCATGAAGCGGAGAATATCCGAGTCATCCACCGAGCCCAGGTCTCCCACGACCAACGGGACGTCCAGACTTAACAGCAGACTGCCGTCGGGCTGCACCGAGAAGGCATCCACATCGGCGTTGGTCAATCCGACATCCGAACCGTCGAAGAGCATGGTCCACAGGCCTGTCATCAGGTCATAAGCCAACACATCTTCATCGGCAAAGGAGAGGCCGTTAGCGACGCCGCCAGTGTTGGAACTGACGTAGATGTGGGTGGGTTCGGCCGATACGATGGTGAGGTTGACGCTGACCATGTTCGAGTTCGCCTGCCCGTCGCTGGCCCGATAGGTAAAACTATCCGCATCGAATTCACCCTCTCCCGGTGTGTAGGTGAAGGAGCCGTCAGGGTTAAGCGTCAAACTCCCGTGGTTGGGGCCATTCGCTAGAACCGCCGTTAGAGGATCGCCCTCTGGATCCGAATCATTGCCCAAGACGCCTGGCGCGGCGATCGTGAGCGCCGTGCCTTCTGGCGACTCGTAAGCCTCCGCCTCAGCCAAGGGCGGATCATTGACCGGTTCAATGGTAAGCATGACCATTGCCGGGTTGGAATCTAACTGGCCGTCGTTAGCCACATAAGTGAAGCTGTCCGGGCCGTTGTAATCGCCGTCCGGCAGGTAGCT
>JAYRVN010000055.1:0-13949 GCA_041918535.1 Chloroflexota bacterium | reverse complement strand
GCAGCATATTCGCCAGGCGTGGGTCTGTTAACCCAGCCGATCACTCTCGGCATCTTTGTCTTGAGTCAACGCATTTGTTCGCGCAATTCATCCAGCATGGTGGCCGTATCATAATCCGGGTATAGATAGAGCAGATCGTATAGTTCTACCGCCAGGCGTACCACGCCGCGGATACTTAGTTTGTCGTTGCGCATCCCCAGCGCCAGATGTTCGGCTGCCGCGCGACGGATTTGACCCTGCCGTTCGCCCGATTCATAACCATAGGCTTGGGCATGGTAGAGCATGACTTTCTGTAGAAATTGACCGATCTCTTGCGGCGTCTGGTGCGGATTCAACTCAACAATCTGCTCTTTGTCCAACCAGGCGTCCAACGGTAGCCGGTTATCGCTGCGCGTGACGGTGAAGAGAAAAAAGAGAGATTGGCGCTCGCGGTAAGTCAACGGATATTCATGCCGGTGATGCTGAGGAATATCGGCCGCCTTAATCCGCGTCTGAAACTCCCGCGAAGCGGCGCAAATGACGGCGCTGAAAAACAAATCGGCTTTGCCGCGTTGAGCAGCGCTCAAAAGCGAGTAACTTTCCGCTTCGTCAATGAGCAAGCACAGACCGCTATAGCCCGCCAGCCGCGCCATCACACTGACGCCGCTAAATAAATAGGCGATCTGGCGAGCGTTTTTGCCTGTGCGATAGATAACCGGCAGTTTGACGCCATAGGGCAAGGTTCGGTTCATGGCCGCCACCCGGCGACCGCCCATCAGCCAATTCTCCCAGGCGCCGCGCTTACGCGAAGACGTTGTATTGTCTAGCGCCGCCAGCGTTGCCGCCAACGGATCGGCGGGCATCTCCGTCAATGCCTTCAGTTCCTCATGTAGGCGCGTGATACCGTGGAATTTTTGCAACAAGGGGGATAACCCGCGCTCCTCTGAGTCTGGGTAACGCATCGCCCGCATCAAGCCGGCATAAATGTCAAACGAATGATGCGCCGGCAATTCTTGCAGGTCAAGGCTGACGGTCGCCACCAAAAAGCCCCGATTCAAAGCGTCTTGCGTGACCAGTTCGACAATATGGCTCTTGCCGTAACCATAGTCGCCGATCACGGCGCGCACTGCCCCGCCTGACTGATGCGCCTGGTTGAGACCGGCGCTGAAGCCGGCGCGTTCTTCTGTCAGGCCGATGGTCATTTCCTGAATATGTTGCACCGGAGCGACACCCACCCGCAACGCCTCCAACAATTGGCGGGCGGCAAACTGCATGGTGGACATAGGGAATATCTCAGGCAGCGGCGACAGTGCGGCCGGCGCGACAACATGGCTCGCCTGACCCATGAATTCGGCGCGTGGGCGGCGAAAACGCAAACCGTTGTCAAAACGCACCAACCATTCAGCGCCGCCATGAAATATCGAAACAATCCGGCCACGCCCGTATTGGGGGTGCTCTGCCATTTCGCCGATAAGAGAAGTCGGTTCAGACGAAGAATCTGCCATTTTGTATGGGGAGGGTTACACAAGGCGGCGCTCTGCGCCGTTCTTTAATAGGGGGGCGTCTCTCCGCCGCTCAATTCATCTATCTGGCCGCGGATGATGGCAATCGCTTCCTCTTCTGAAAGCACATGCTCGCCGGTAGTGTGCTGCCGCGCCAGTTCGGTGACAAAAGCCTTGATAAATAGACGGCGATGGCTAATGTCCAGGAAAACATCCCGCGCAACATTAGCCAGGATGGCCGCGTTGGCATATTGAATTTTGCGGTCGAGCGTTGCGTCAAAGGCTAAGGTGTAAATAGGGACCAGCTTCTCGCCGATGGCTAAAAGCAGGTCGTTCTCCTCCAGGTCTAGATGATCCAGGCTGATTTGCGGACTGAAATGATTGGCGCGCGAGAAGTGGCCCGGCGCACGCACGCGCTGTTGCAGGGCCGGGTAACGTGGCACAATGTCATTAATGAACTGCGGCGGGACAGCATAAACAAACATAGCGCCGGGTAATTCATCCCGACAGCGATCGATCACCTCACGCAGGGTGTCGGTCGCCAGTTTCTCGGCCTTGCCGCCAATGCTGGACATGCGGTCAACCTCATCGAAGAGCAAGATGAGGCCACTATAGGAGAGGGCGCGGGTGGTCTGCACCAGGGAGCGCAACATACGAAAGGCATTCGGCCGATTTATCTTCCCCGTGACGCCTATATCGCGCAAGATACGGGTGTCGTCCGGTGTTGTATTCGTTCCCATCAGCCAGCGCGTCAAGGCTTCTAGTCGTTCTTCTTGTCCGCGTATCAACGCCTCGAAGTAACCCAAGACAGCCGCTTTATAAGCCAGGCTGTCTATGGCGGCGGCTTCCAAGGTGTCTACCAAACCAATGTAGTTGGGATGGGTCAGGGTTTCCAGGCTCAGGCTATCGCCCACCATGTGCTGGAGCGTGCCCTCTAGGAAACGCGGCAGCCCTGTTTCGTCGGAGACATCGTCATTTGTCTCATGCCAGATCACATTGCGTGCGACGGCGGCGTAGACCAGGCGCTGGTCATTATACGGGGTTTCCACCGGGCTAAGGTCAACTTTAGAAACGGCGAAGCCGCGCTGCCAGGCGCGATCACGCAGACAATAGAGAAAATGGGATTTACCGCTGCCGTAATCGCCAACAACCATCTTGTAAGTGGCCCCGCCATCCTGCAAATAAGAGGAAAGGTAAAAGTCATCCAGGGCATCAAGCAAGGAGAGGTTGCCGATGTTGAAATACTCAACGCCTTTGGCCGGCGGCGTGCCGTAGCTGCCCAGCGTTTCGATGATCCGGCGGGCCAGAGAACGGGTTAAGGGCATGGCTTATTCCTTACTCAAACCACAGGCTGGCGTAATAGTCGCCGTCAAGCGCTGATTGGGGCAGCCAGATGCTGCGACTGGCGCTTTCAGCCTGGTTTTTGGTGGCGCCGCCCAAACGCAAGCGGAGGGTTTGTCCGTTGTTCTGCCAGATGGGGGCAGCGTGGGCCAACACGAGATCACGCACAAAATGGGCGCGCTCGTAATCTTTGAAGGTGCTGCGCGACGGCGCGTTCCAAAAACGCGGCGATTGACGATTGATGACCACCTGGCTGTAAGTTTCCACCAGGTTAATACGACCCCCAGGCGGGCGCTGGCTGCGTTTGGCTAAGAGGTCTTGCCAGGCCTTGTGTAGCTCTCCCAGGAAAGCATTCATATCAATCTTGCGTTCTAGGATGGTTTTGCGTTGCGCGTCGTAGGCTAACACGATGGCGTTGATGGAGAGGGGAATCGGCCGAATCAACGCTTCTTTGCCGTAAAACCATTGCGCCTTACGCGCCGTTATGTCCATTTGTAACACCAGCGCCTCAACCACCAGCGTGGGGGGGCGACCCTCTACGGTTTGGCCACGCTGCTCAAAGGTTTCCTTCAGGTCGTGGGCAAAGTGAAAGGCCAGGTCGTCCAGGGCCGCTTGTGTGGCTTCCGATAGGGCATCGGTGGCTGCGGACAGGACAGGGTTGTTCACCAACACGGCGGCAGGCTTCAGCCTGGTCAGGACTTTGTGCATAGCCAGGGCATCCGCGCGTTCTTCTTCAGCTAACTTGGCGGCATGGTTAAGCGCCGCCATCACATCGCGGAATGTCTTGAACTGTGGCTCCATCTCTTGACGAGCCGTTTGCAAAAGATTGAACAAGGGCGTATTCATGCGAAGCGTCACCTCGGCTTATTTGGGGTGATTCGGCCGAAAATCCGCTTTCCGACCAAACAATCAGCCCAAGTTTACCCCGTCACAGCCGCGCACGCCAGAGGAAACCGACGAGAGAATCGGCCGAAAACTCATGGCTCAGGCCGGCGGGCCGGCAAGATCAGCGCCCCCAATAATTTCTGCGTAGCGTCGGCGATCTCGGCCACCGCCTGCTCAAAGGCAGCCTCATTGGCCCGCGACGGCCGACGATACCCGCTCACCTTGCGCACAAATTGGCGCGCCGCGGCCTCGATTTCAGCCTGCGTAGCCGGCAAATCGTCCCGCCGCAAGGTTTGGATACTGCGGCACATGCCATCCTCCCTTCTATTGACGGCGGCGATCTCAGCCGTCTCTAGCTTATTTCTTCTTCTTTTTCTTGTCCTTCTTCTTCTTCTCGTCTTTGGGGGCGGCTTCCTCAGCGGCCAACTCCGCCATCGGCGCAAGTGGCGGGGCAAAGGCGACCGCCTCGATTTCAACTCGCGCCTTGCGCGGCAAGGCCGAAACCGCCACCGTGGAACGAGCCGGCTTTGAGTCGCCAAAGTATTGGGCGTAAACTTCATTCATGGCCGCAAAATCGCCGATAAAGCGCAAGAAGACGGTCGTCTTCACCACCTGGTCGAAGCCGGCTCCGGCCGCCGCCAGAACCGCCTGCAAGTTTTGCAGCACGCGTTGGGTTTGGGCTGTGACATCCCCTTCAACCAGGACGCCGGTGGCTGGATCAAGGGCGATCTGCCCGGCGGTATAGATGAAATCCCCTACCCGCACGGCCTGGGAATAGGGCCCAATGGCCGCCGGGGCCTCAGCAGTGGCAATTATCTGTGTGTTCATAAGGTTTTCTCGTACATACGATATCGGCGGTAGATTTTACCGCTAAGCAATTCGAGGGCCCGGTTCATCGCGCTGTTCGTCTCCAGAATCCACGAGCCTTCGGCATGTGTATAACCGGCCCGCAAGGCGGCTGCCATCAACTCTATATACAGCATGGAGCCGACGCCGCTTTGGCGGTATTCCTCCACCACGCCCAAGACAAAAGCTCGCATCAGGCGCGGTGTGCGCTTGGGCCATAACATGCGCGCGCCGGCCAGATAGGAGCTTAAGCGTGATGGCCCAGGCCGCAGACGCTGTAACGCCTCGTTGACATTGGGCATGGCGATGCCAAAAGCAATCGGCCGCCCGGCATGTTCAGCCATAAAGACGATGCGCGGGTCAACAATCTGGCGCAATCCATTGGCCAGGTGAGCCATTTCGCTATCCGTCATGGGCACAAAGCCCCAATTCTTTTCCCAGGCGCTATTGTATATCTGACGGATGCGAGCGATCTCTGCATCCCAATCCTTGAGCTGGATCGGCCGCAAAGTAAATTGGTTCTGCTGCCGGATCGCTTCATTGGCCTCACGCACTTTAGCCGGCAAGTGATCCATGGTGTAGCGTAAATCAACCAACCAGGCATACAGGTCCATGGCTTTGGTAAAGCCGGCGTTTTCGACAAAATCCACATAGTATGGGGGATTATAGGTCATGAGCAAGACAGGGGGCCCATCAAAGCCCTCAATTAGCAGGCCACATTCATCATTGGTGGACAAACTGGCCGGCCCGATAATTTTGTCAGCCCCCTTCTCGCGCGCCCATAGACAGGCCTGCTCTAATAAAGCCTGGGCGGCCTCCCGATCATTTAAAACCTCGAAGACGCCGAAATGGGCGGCATTTTCGTTATGAAATTCGTTGTGGCGACGGTTGAGGATGGCCGCAATGGAACCCACCGGCTTGCCGTTGCGTCGCGCAATGAAATAGTCGGCTTCAGAGTGCTCGAAGAAGGGGTTTTTCGTCTTGTCGAAGAATTCCAGGCGCTCAAAATAGAGCCAGGGAACCCAGTTAGGATCGTTTTGGTAGACCTGCCAGGCGACTTTGATAAACGCCTGCAACTGGCGAGGGGTGGTGACTTTTTCAACGGTCAAACTCATAATGGTTATCTCCTAGAAGTTAATCACCCACAGCGTGGCCGTCCGCTGCGGCAAACAAGGCAAATACGTCCGATGGCCGGGCAGGCGAAACAGCGCAGCCAGCCGGCGGTTGCCTGTGCTCACTAAAGAGAACCCTGAGTGAGGCAAAGGGTTGCCCTTCATGCCTGGATTATGTCTGATGAGAGGGTGGTTCTCAGACCGGGCGCGAGAGTTTAGGCAGCTTCGGCCGAAACGCATACAATCCCCCTATGCGAATCTGGATACTCCTCATGAGTGTGGCCTGGCTGACTAGTTGCCAACAGGCGGTCGCCGCCCCAACTCCTTTCAACCCAACCCGCCCACCCACCCGCCCACTTGCCCCTGTCGTGACTGTGCTGACGGCGGCGCCGCCTACGGTTGCCCAGACCGCCACGCCGACCCCGTCGCCGACCCCTGACCCGACTCCCGTCCTCAGCTATCAACAAATTATCGGCCGAACGGAGAGCGGCGCGCCGATCTCGGCTTATGGCTTCGGCAATGGGTTGTTCAAGGTCGTTGCGGCAGCCGAGTCGCCGGAATTGCTCCAGCCGTGGTTAGCTCTTTACCAGGCGCACCCGGAGCGTGTGCCGCCGGAGGTGCAACTGTGGCTGATTCCTCAGGCCAACCCGGACGGGCAGGCGGTGTGGACGGACGCGGATACCAATCTGGACGGCTGTCCCGGCAACAACTGGTTCCGCGACGGGGAACGTTACCCGTTTTCGCTGGCGGCGGCGCGGGCGTTGCGGGATTTTTCGGCCGATGCGTGGGCCGTCTTGCTCTTCAGCCCTGCCGCTCAACCTATGATTCAGGTGGATAGCTGCCGTCAACATGCGCCGAGTTCGCGTCTGGCGCAACAACTTGTCGGCAGCCTGGCCTATCCGCTGACGCCGCTGAAGGGGGTGACCGGTCATTTTGTAGATTATCTGGCGGGGGAAGGCATCGCGGCTGCGCTGGTGAACGGCCCGGCCAGTGAACAATCCGTGACAGCGTTGTCGGCTGTATTGGTGGGGGCTAAGGCATTGTATTCGGCCGAAACCGATTCCCTCGGCGCGGCTTTCACCTGGCTCAACCCTGCCAATACCGGCCGCTGGCAGTTCGCCACCGGCACATTCCTGCACCCCCTCGCGCTCACCCTCCTGGACAACACCGCCTACCTCGTGGATGGCGGGCGCGTGCTGGCGCTGAATTTGGACCGGCTCGACTCGCCGCGCGTTCTCTTGCGCCCGGGCGATAGCGTAGCCGGCGCGCGCGTACAAGAGCCATTGGATATGGCCGCAGACAACGGGCGGCTGTATGTGCTGGATCGCGTCGGCGATGTGTATGCTTACGACCCGGCAGCGGCAAGCTGGACGCTGGATCGCTATGACCGGCCGGTGCGCGACATTTCCTCGCACTATTTTGTGGCGCTGGACGCCGCGCGCGGGCAACGCCTGTTATTGGAGACGAGCTACGCCTTTGCGCTGCAATACGACGCCGCCGGGGAAAGCTTATGGCCCGTGCCGGATGGGTTGGGAGTGGATATCAGCCGGGCGGCTGAGACGACCTACGTCTTATTGGCCGAGTTGCAAGGGCCGGCAGGAACTATCTTAGCCTATCAGGGCGGGGCGGTGGTGGCGGATTTTCGGCCGAATTATCCCGTCCTCAACCCCCGCCAACTCCTCGCCGCTGCCGACAACCTCACCGTTCTTGACCGCGCCGGCGCGCGCTTGCTGGCCTTCAATGCTGCCGACGGCCGCCTGCGCCGGGTCATGCAATTCGACGACCACACACCCATCAGCGCCTTCTGGAGCGACGGCGAGCGGCTCATCCTGGCTGGACGCGATGGGCTCTATTTCGTCAATCAGCCGGAAAAAACAGGCGCAATCCCCGCCGGCGAAGTGCTCGCCCCCCCCCAGCCGCATGACTTGACCTTGCTCAACCAGATCAACGCCCTGCGCGTCCCGCTGGGTATCGCCGATTTCAACCAGGGGCCGTACCAGATGCCGGGCGCGCCGCGCCATTATCGCCTGGGCGTGCACGAAGGGCTGGATTTCTATTGGCAGCCCGGCGCGCTCGTTTCGGCGGCCGGCGGCGGCGTAGTCAGTCGCGCCACCTGGGAATATGTCGAGCCTCCCCCGGCTGCCTTCGACTTCTGGCGTGCTGAGTCACAACGCCTGGGCTACACCTCGCCCGAAGCCCATGACTTCTATCGCGGCCGGCAAGTGTGGATCGATCACGGCGGCGGCGTAGTTTCGCGCTACGTACACCTCAGCGCCATTGACCCCGCCGTAAGCGTGGGATCGCCCGTGACGACCGGGCAAATCATCGCTCAGGTCGGCAATTCCGGCTCGCCCAGTTCGTTGGAGAGCGAAGAAGCGGATGCGCACTTGCACTTCGAGTTATGGATAGGCAACGGGTACGTCGGACAATTTTTGCGGCCGATTGAGACACGCGACTGGTTACGCCGTCTCTTGCGCTGACAACTTACGCCCGCGCCTTGAGCTTGCCGGGCGCGACAGCCTGGATAAGCGCCTGCGCCAGAAGCCAGGTCGGATCGAGCACAGGCAATCCATCCACCGTCGGGCCTGGGAAAGCCAACGGCAATTCTGTGCACCCCAAAATCACCGCCTCCACTTGTTGACGACGCAAATCCGCCAGGGCGCGTTGCAAGGCGGCGCGTGCGCGCGGCGTGGCTCGGCCCTGCGCTTTCAGGCCATAGTCTGGGGCGTAAATGGCCGGTTGTACCAGCCTGGCCTGCGCGTCCGCCGACGGGGTGCAGACCTCAAAACCGAGCGGCGTCAAGGCCCGGGGGTAAACTTGCGCCAAACAGGTGCCCGTCGTCGCCAGCAAACCTAGCCGTCGCGGCGGTCGCGGACTATCCAACAAACTGTGCGCCACCACCTCGATCAGATGAACGACGCGCAACGGGCAATGGGCTGCCCTCAATTCAGCCTGGAGCACATCCCAGATGGCCGGGGCGTGGGCCGTGTTGCAGGGAATTGCCGCAATAGCCGCGCCGGCCGCCGCCAGCCGCAAGAGTTGGTCCGCCAGGGCGTAAGCGGGATTGATGGGCGTTCGGCCGAGCAAAAAATCAGTGCGATCGGGGATGGAACCCGGCTGTGAAAGGGCGATGACCGCGAGGTGTTGTTGGTCGCAATCGGCCTGGGTTTGGGCCAGAATTTTGGCTTGCAGGTCCAGCCCGGCGTACGGCCCGACGCCGCCGACGATGCCGATGATAATTTCCGAATCCATCATACCCTCCCCTGTCATCCCGCTTCCACATTGGCGCAGACCCCGCCGGCATGTCATAATAAGCGGGCAAAGTTCACCCAAGCCGGAGGAAACAGCATGGTTTCAGCCCTGATCCTGATGAAAATAGCGCGCAACCGTATCAACACCGTCGCCGAGGAACTGGCGCAAATCAACGGCGTCACCGAAGTCTACTCCGTCGCCGGGCAGTACGACCTGGTCGCCATTATTCGCGTCGCTGCCAACGACCAACTGGCCGATGTCGTCACCAACCGGATGCTCCAGGTTGAGGGAATACTCCACTCGGAAACCCTGATCGCCTTTCGCGTGTTCTCCCGGCACGACCTGGAAAGTATGTTCTCCATCGGCGTTGAGTGACTACCAAGCGCCTGATCAGGCGTCCGCCGGACATCCGCAGGCTGCCTATAGACGCCGGCCGTTAGCCCAAAGCAGGTCAGCGCGTGGTTTCGCCAACAGTCTGCAAGAATCGGCTCACCCACCTAGCATAACCTGTTTTGCCTGGACAGGAAAATAACGTGCGATCCGAAGCGGATATTGGGATTTGACGCAATGAATTGAGATTCATGATGAGATTACCCATTTTCCAAGTGGATGCTTTCACAGATAAAGTATTCGGCGGCAACCCCGCTGCCGTTTGTCCTCTTGAACGTTGGCTATCTGATGCTGTTCTACAACGAATAGCCATGGAAAACGCTGTTGCCGAGACGGCATTTTTTGTTCCATTGAAGGCTGGTTATGAAATACGTTGGTTCACGCCAGAAATCGAAGTGGATTTATGCGGGCATGCAACATTAGCAGCCGCGCACGTTATCGCAAGACATCTAAATTACCCCCTGCCATCGATTCGGTTTCAGTCGAAAAGCGGCGACCTGATGGTGACAATTGAGGATAAGTTGCTGACGTTAAATTTCCCCTCTCGTAAACCTGAGCCGTGTGAAGTTCCTCAGGCAATTTTGGATGCGCTTCAGGTAGCGCCTGTGAAGGCGTTGAAATCTCGAGATTATGTGCTTGTATTTGAAAATGAAGAAATAGTTCGACATCTAAAGCCCAAACAAAACATTCTTGACCAAATCAATCTTGATCCTGGGGGTGTTGTTGTGACCGCTCAGGGAAAAGAAGTTGATTTTGTTTCACGCTACTTTACACCGCAAGCCAGCATTTTTGAAGACCCTGTGACCGGTTCTGCTCATTGCTCGTTGATCCCGTATTGGAGTGAGAGACTCGGTAAGGAATCTATGCTTGCCTTGCAGCTATCACCAAGAGTTGGAAAACTCATTTGCAAAAGTGCGGGTGAACGGGTTCTAATCTCGGGGGAGGCGGTAACTTATCTAGAAGGATACATCACATTTTGAGCATGTTAAAAGCGTTTCTGGAAACAGGCGGCGGCATAGCACACGCTTTCAGTTAACTTGCCTCCGCTTCACTTCGGCGGCAACTGAAGCGCAACGTTAGTCCATTCCCTCCCAAAACGTTGATCCAGCATCAGGCAGAGAAGATGACGACAAAAGTCATAGCAAAAAGTAGTGTCCAACAATGGGGCGGCGTAGCCTTTGTGTTTGGCAACTTGCTTTTCATTGTGAACAAGCTCAACGAAATGAGCCGTCTGTTTCTTGGGCGCTGGATGCCGGATGTCATTTCCGGGCAGAATCTTGCGCCGATTCTTTTGGGGCAGGTAGCCCTCATTATTGGATATGTGACCTATTATCAGTTCTACTCTCGGCGTGTGGGGAGACCAGGCAAGAATGCGCTCCGATTGTTCAGTGGCGGCGGCATTGTGCTGGCATTTGGGCATATCAGTTTCATGTCCGCTCTGGTGGATGACATACCAGCTTCTATTCTGCTCTATGCCGAGAATCTGTTTCCGCTTGTGATCATTGGGTTGCTACTCTTGCTCAGCGGCCTGATTTGGTTTGGCATTCTCAATCTGCGTCAGCCGGTATTGAGCCGTTGGCTCTGGCTACCGTTGGTCACCGGGCTGATGGGCTTCATTGGATTCGTTTTGTTCAGCGGCGAGGAAATCACGGCTATCTTTCTTTTTTTTCGCACCCTGTTTGCTCTAGGCCTTATCGGGCTCGGCGTTACCCTATGGCTGGAAAAGCCAGTTCAGCCTGAGGGAGCCCGATGACAAAAGAAGCTGTTCATTGGGATGGATAGACGGCCGTTCAGCCAGCCCGCGCTAACTTCAGCGCGCGCCTGATCGCGATCCGTGGGAAACCCTCCACTACGGCAGCCGGGGGCGGTTCGTGTCTACGAGTGGCTTAACCGGTTGCTGTCCCGTTTAGATAACCGTGCCGTCGGGGAGAATGGCGCCCTTGGGAATGATGACGATCCCTTCACGCACCACCCAGTTGTCATGGTCTTCGTCGGGCCGGTCGGGCAAGGCGCGAATATAGACATGACTGCCGATACGAGCATTTTTGTCAATGATCGCGCCATCTACGACCGATCCCAGCCCTACACCGATGTCGGGGCGGTTTAGCTGCCGATTTTGTTGCCGGGCGGCTTCGTCCTCATAAAAATCCGCTCCCATCATCACGGTGTTTTGAATCGTCACATCCGACAAGACAATCGAGCGCACGCCTATGATCGAATTGCGGATGGTGGCATTTTGAACGCGGCAGCCGTCGGACAACAAGATATTTTGCAGGGTTCCGCCTTGGACTTTTGAGCCGGGTAGAAAGCGCGGACGGGTGTAAATCGGTTTGTCGGCCGCATACAGGTTGAAGGGCGGCAAGGGGGACGCCATCTGGAGATTGACCTCATAGAAGCGGCGAATCGTTCCAATATCCTCCCAATAGCCTTCAAAGGGGTAGCCCATGACGCGATATTTCTCAATAGCCGCCGGGATGATCTCTTTGCCGAAGTCATTGCCGGGGTGCGCCAGAATATCGAAGAGCAGTTCTGTGCGGAATATGTAGATGCCCATGGAGGCCATGAACGGCAGGGCCGGATTACTGCCACTCTTGAGACGCTCCAAGATGGCCGGGTCTTTCGGCTTCTCTTTGAATTCGATAATGCGCTTTTCCTCATCCAGCTTCAGGATGCCCAGGGAGGGGGCATCGGCATAGGCCACGGGTTGCACGGCGATAGAAATGTCGGCCTGGCTGTCCACGTGGAATTGGGCAAATTCCTGAAAATCCATGCGGTAGAGATGGTCCCCGGCCAGAATCAAAGTATAGGTGGTATTGGCTTCCTTCAGCTCAATGGCTTGCTTGCGCACGGCATCGGCTGTGCCTTGGTACCAGTCCCCGCTGAGCGGCGTCTGTTCGGCGGCCAGGATTTGCACCCAACCTTTGGAGAACATATCGCGGGCATAGGTGCGATAGATGTGCCGGTGGAGCGATGCCGAGTTAAATTGGGTCAAGATGGCAATTTTGGTGATTCCGGCGTGAAAGCAATTGCTCATCGGAATATCAATCAGCCGGTATTTACCGGCCAAGGGAACGGCCGGCTTAGCCCGCTCCCGTGTGAGCGGGTACAGCCGCGTCCCCTGGCCGCCGCCCAATATCACTGCCAACACATCTGTCATGTCCATGCTTCCAACTCCTCTTGCGCCCATGATTCTGCTAGAGAACCATTATAGCAGAGCGGCGGAAGGCTGGGCAGCCTTTGCTATTTGATTGCTCTTACCCGATAATTGGAGAAGTTTGATGGAGTTCTTATGGGTCGTGTAATCAATACAAATAATCCGACCAGCGCCCGCAATTACAGCCGTCGCACAATTGCCGAGATGTTGCGCTTGTTGAGCCACAAGCCGGCGATGGATGCGGAGGCCAGAGATATGGCGGCTACGCTGGTGTACGCTTTGCGTGATATTCAGGCGAACGTTCAACAATCGGCCGAAGCGTGGGAAAAGCGCGGTTACTGGATGAAGGCCGAGCGTTTTCTGCGCGAGTGGGATTGGGTCAAGGAAATGGCCTATAACCTGGAGGATGTTTTGCGCTACGAGGCGTGGGACCTGCTGCCGGAGCTATTTGTGCAGGTGTCGTCCCGTGTGGGGGATATCGAGGTGACCAAAACGATGCGCACCGCCGTCACCTGGAACGGGGCTTATGCGCGCCTGCTGGCCGAACCGCCGAGTCCAACCCCCTGGTAAGCCGGCGGTTGCTTGCGGCCGACGGCGTTTACGTCTGATGATTTCACAGCGTTTGTCCGGCGGGAGATGGCGTCGCACGCCCTGTCGCCTGCGCTTGGGCTGGCTGGTAGTGTGGGCGATCTGGCTGGGCGGCTGCGCTCCAGAGTTGAGCGCTCCGCCAAGGCCCGGGCCGTCGGCAGCCAGACCGGGGGTGTGGCTCCCCGTGGCTCCGCGCCAACTCACGGGAGTTCGCGCATGGGGGAATGACCTGTCGGCGGCGGCACAGCTGGCGCTACAACCAACCCCGACGCTCAAGGCTACGCCGGCGACGGCATTGTGCGCCACGGCAGGGCAGATCGTTCAAGGCGTTTACCCCAGCCAGATTGAAGGGCCGTGGCGCAATTATCGTATTTACCTGCCTCCGTGTTACACGCCGGCGCGAACTTACCCCACGTTGTATTTGTTACACGGGAACGTACGCGCTGATGAGGAGTGGGATGAGATTGGGATAGACGAATCGGCCGAATCTCTCATCCACGCCGGCCGTATTCCCCCCCTGCTCATTGTCATGCCGGACGGACGCACCCTTTCCGACATCACCTCCGGCGGCCCCGGCTCGTATGAAGACAGCCTTCTGAGTGAACTGATCCCGTTCATTGAGCAAACTTATTGCGCCGCCCCGCAACGGGCGTATCGGGCGCTAGGCGGCTTATCGCGCGGCGGCTATTGGGCGCTGGAAATAGCCTTTCGCCACCCCGACCAATTTATCAGCGTAGGCGGCCATGAAGCGGCGCTATTGGACATTGCCACCTGGCCGGAAGTTGACCCTGAAGTCACCGTGCTTACGCATGATTTGAGCGGCCTGCGCATCTATCTAGATTTTGCCGGAGGATACTCTATGCGCTACACGGCGCAAGGGCTGCATGAAACCATGCTATC
>JAYRVN010000054.1:0-2125 GCA_041918535.1 Chloroflexota bacterium | reverse complement strand
GCTTTCTCGCTGGCGGCCGAAGACGCCGCGCCGCATCAATACTACGCCACCGCCGCCTATGTGGCGCAACGTGTGGTGCATACGCTGCTCCAGCAGGGAAGCCTCCAGCCGGATATGCTGCTCAATGTGAATGTGCCGAACTTGCCCATCCATGAGTTACAAGGCTTGTTCGTCACGCGTCAGGGCACACGGGTTTATCGTGATGCGCTCGACCACCGCATGGACCCGCGCGGGCGCAGCTATTATTGGATTGGCGGCGACATGCCCACCGGTGTGCCGGATGAGGGCACCGACTTTGGGGCCATCGCGCGTAATTGCGTCTCTATTACACCGTTGCACCTGGACATGACGGCCTATCGCCAGGCCAGCATCCTGGGCGCCTGGGATTGGAACGAGGCATAACCTGTGGGGAAGTTGGGCCAGCGCTTGAGGGAATCGGGCGTAGTCAGCGCGGAGGCAGAAACGGAGCGGCTAGGCGCGGCAACACGTCAGCCACATCCCCACGAATGACCACATCGGCCAAACGGTCTAGGCCGGTAGGCGTCAGGTTGACGATGATCAAACGCGCTCCGGCGCGCCGGGCGACAAGGGGAAGATCGCCGGCCGGCGCCACTTCCAACGAAGAGCCGGCAACCAGCATCAGATCACAGGCGCGGGCTTCGCTTTCCGCGGCCAGGATGACGCCCGCCGGTAATTGCTCGCCGAATAGCACCACATTGGGTTTAAGCACACCGCCACAGGCCGCGCAACGCGGGGCCTGCCGCGAAGCCAGGAATTGCTCCATCAGATTGGCGCCGGGATAAACTTTGCGGCAACGCAAACAAGTGGCTTCGCGGAAATGGCCGTGAACTTCAAAGACGTGTTGAGAACCGGCGCGCAAGTGGAGAGTATCCACGTTTTGGGTGATGACGCTACGCAACGGGCCATATTGTTCCAGGTGGGCCAGGGCGTAGTGGGCGGGGTTGGGGGCGGCGCGTAGGGCAAGTTGAGCCAGCGATTGCACCCATTCATAGAAAGCTTCCGGCCGGCGCATGAAACCGCTCAGGCTGGCGACATCCATCGGGTCAACGCGATCCCATAGACCGGATGTTGGGCTGCGAAAATCGGGGATGCCCGACGGCGTGCTGATGCCCGCGCCCGTCAAGGCCACAGCGTGGCGGGCCTGTTGGAGCAGGGCGACGGCCTTTTCAATGAGTTGGGCTTCAAACATGGCGAATCCGGGCTGTAGCCGGGGTTATACCGGCGGCCAGGGGTAGTAACGCCCCATTCTTGGCTGAGGAAATAGCGTCGTTGTGAGCAAATCGGCCAAGCGTGATTTGAGCGCCCCAATCTCCTGACGGTTGATCAACTCAGACATCTCGACCACTAACGGGTCTTTCGAGGCCTTGAGCTGCTTTTGTAACTGCGCCATATCATGATGTAGTTCTGCGGGAATGGGCGAGCCGGCAAATTCCCAGATAACCGTGCGTAGTTTGTGCTCCGCATGGAAACAAACGCCGTGATCAATGGCCCAGAGCTTGTTCGGCTCTTCTAACAACACATGCCCGCTTTTGCGATCGGCGTTGTTGATGATGTGGTCAAACAAGACGATGCGGCGTAACTGATCGGCATATTGAGGCTGTTCGGCCAGGCGAAAGTAATGTTTGTCCGGGTTGTGCTCCACGAAGAGTTGAACGGAACCCCAGCCGCGCGGGCCGTCGCGCAGGATGGTGGGTGGGACGAGGTCCCAGCCGATGGCTGCGCTGACCAGGTAGGCGGCGCGTTCGCGCAGGCACAGCGTGCCGGTGGGGAAGTCCCAGAGAGGGCTTTCACCACGCCGGGGTTTGTAGATGGCGGGTGTGATTTGCGGATCGGATTCGGCCGAATCTTCCACCACCTGCACCAAAAACGTAGCGTTCGACCCCCACGTGATCAACCCCTCCATCTCCACACGCCCCTGCGCCAGGTCTTGAAGCGCGTCCTCCGCCCTCTTTTCAGCCATACGCCTGTGTCACCAATAGCTCTCGCGCCATCACTTCTTGTGCCCGTTGCGCTGAGGACACCAATGCCCTTCCGGATCAATCGGCTGGCCGCAGTTGCCGCAAATGGGTCGCCCTGCTTTAACGACAGTTCGCACATGCTGAAT
>JAYRVN010000053.1:0-4045 GCA_041918535.1 Chloroflexota bacterium | reverse complement strand
TGTTGAGGCTCAACCCTGGAAAAAGCGCCACCGTCCGCGACAAGGCATACACGCCATGCGGCAAATCGCGCCAGCTCACCCGAGCATAGCCGCTCGGATAAGGCCAGCCCCCACCCCACACGGCGATCACGGGGAGAGCCAACCCCAAGGCTGTGACTAGAAACAGGCTAATCTGCCGCCGTTGCGCCCGGCGTGACCATTCATTCTGCCGGAAAATGAGCGCGCCGGCCGGCAGCAGCCAGGCCGCCGCCAACCAGAAGGCAATCGCCAAGGCGGCGACTGCACCCAGACCCACGGCATATGCCGTTTCATGCTGCCGCTTTTCCTCGGCCGTCAGGAGCCAGGCCACAGCCGCCAGTTGGATCGCCAGGGGTAACGTGACCCCCTCGCCTTCCGTGCTGAGCAACCACAAGCCGCCGGAGACCGCCAGGCCGGCGGCCACCCAACCGGCGATGGCGGTCGACCGAGTCAGGCGTTGTAGGCTGTAGGCGGTCAGACCCACACACAAGGCGCCGCCGAGCGCGTTCAAGCTTTGCCAGGGCAGAAGGGCGCGCCCTTGCCAGCCCAACAGTTGCCACAAACGGTAGGCGGCCCAGCCGGTTGGGTAAAGGAGCGGGTGCGCCAGGTGGCGTAGATGGCCTTGTTCAATGGCCCGGGCAATGAGGAGGGAATCGGCCGAATAATGGCGCGAGAGGGTGAGCCCATACAGCCCAAGCGTTGCCACTGTCAACCCGATAGGTCGCATGCTTCTCCTCACAGGGTAGTCAACTGGCGCAAAACCTGCCAGTAGCCATGACTCATGAGGCGGGCGTGGTGACGGGATTCGGCCGAATTTGCCCCTAAACTTCGCGCCTGCCATAATCCCAGCCGAAGCGTCACCGCCATGCCAATAATTAGCTTGAGCAAGTATAGGCCCAGGCGTTGTTGCGGGTAATGTTTGCGGTAGAAACGACAATAGCTGCGATAAAGATGCGGCAAATTGCGCGCCGGTTGCTGATGCATGCTGTGCTGGCCGTGATGGACAACCTCGGCGGCCGGATCATACAAAATTTCAAATCCGGCCTGGCGCGCGCGCAAGCACCAGTCGGTCTCTTCCAGAAAGAGGAAGAATTGCTCATCCAGCGGGCCGACCTGTTGCCAGACGGCGCGTGGAATGAGCATACAAGCGCCCAACAGGTGGTCAACTGCGCGCAGCGCATTCAATTCCAGCGGCGTGTATTCGGTGGTGCGGGCAAATAGCATCCAGGGCATCTTCCACAAGTAGAAAGCGTCCACAAAGGCGGCCCGCAGGCCGGGATAACCGCGCCAGCAGGAGCGTTGCAGACTGCCGTCGCTGTTGAGCAAACGTGGGCCGAGCGCGCCGAGGTTGGGATGGCTATCGGCGGTATGCACCAGGTGGGAGAGGGCATTCGGCCGAATTTCCGTGTCCGGGTTCAGCAACAGCAAATAACGCCCGTGCGCCGCCGCCGCCGCCTGGTTGTTGGCCGCCGCAAAACCGCGATTCTCGGCATTAACCAGCAAACGCACCCACGGGAAATGCTCCCGCAAGAAGGACACGCTGTCATCTTGCGAGGCGTTGTCCACAACCCATGTTTCCAACGTTATGTCCTGGACGCCGGCCAGACTTGCCAGACAGTCCTGCAACACCCTGATGCTATTCCAATTGACGATGATAACGGAGAGATCGACCACGGCTTTCTAAACTCTTTCAGCGTATAGGCGCAGTCCCCACGCGCTGAAACGCCCCAGCGTGCGCGCGGTCCAATATGTGAACATGCGCGCCGGCCCCGATTCGGCCGATGCCCGTTGCTGCACCAGACTCAATTGCCCCACCGAACCCCGCACCGCTTCCAACCGCAACAATTTGAACCCACATCCTTCCACCAAACGAACCAACGTGGTTGGTGAAAAGTGATAAAGGTGAACCGGGACCGCCAGGTGATACCAGCTCGAACCGGCTCGCCGCGCCTCCTGCGACTCAATATTGGGGACTTCAATCCCTAGCCAACCACCCGGCCGCAAAAGTGTGTACGCCGCGCGCAGGGTGGTTTGCGGGCTGAAGGTGTGCTCGAGCGAGTGCCAGAATGAGACCATGTCGTAACTATCGGGCGGAAGATTAAGCTGCTCCAAATAACCGGCATGCACCGTCAGGCCATAACCCTCACGCGCCTGGCGAGCGGCGAAAGCATTAACCTCCACACCTTCCACTTCCCAACCCGGCACATGGTCGCGTAGCCAGGCCGCCTGTTGCCCGTTGCCACAACCGACATCTAACAACCGCCCCGCCTGGCGGACCGGTAACCGGCGGCGCGCTCGCCAGCCCAGCGCCACCCGCAGAGCCTCCTGCCTCCAACGCGCCGCAACCGGCGCAGAAGGGGCAAGATAGCCGCAACGCGAGCGGTAGGCGGCTTCTTTGAGGCGTTCTTGCCAGGGCGGCGCCAACCGACCGGACGCGGCCTGACTGGTGTAATACGCCTGGCCATACTGCCGGGTGAGTTCCTCGGCGGTGGGCTGTGGCGAAAGGCACACAAGCCCACATACTGCGCAACGCCAGAGCTGATAAGGGGCCGGGAGGTCCAGGTAGGGTTCCCCTGCCGTAGAGTGACACAAGTCGCAACGCGCCATGACTGATAACTACTACACGATAACCTGAACAATCCGGCAATTTGTAGTGACGCCTCAGCCGTTTAAGCGCCAAAGCGGTTACGACAAACCGTTGGGCTAATTCCGCCTTGTTGTACTACTCCGGCAATTGGCTGGTCAGCGCCCACAGGAGCCGCCCATCCACCTGTCGGCGTCGGGCCGCCCACCGACCGCGCTGGGTGGGGAAAAGACTCAAGCAAACCCATAGACCGTATCGCAGCGCCACCGTCACAAACAGGACAACCTGCGCCAGCGCTGCGTAAGAGCCCCCATAAGCCCGGCGCAAAAAACGCAGCTTGCTACGGTAAAGTTGTATGTAGCTCTCGGTTGAGCGTTGACGTGAACTGGCGCCGCCGATATGCGTAACCACCGCCTCGGGCAGATACCATACTTCCCAGCCGGCCTGCCGCATGCGCCAGCACAAATCCGTCTCCTCGCTATACATAAAATAGGCTTCGTCCAGGTTGCCCACTTGTGCTAAGGTGGCGCGACGCACCATTAGCGCCGCGCCCGGCACCCAATCTACCGCATGCGCGCGTTCTCCCGGCGTCGGCCGTGGGCTAGGCGCATACGAACCGACGGTCCAGCGCGCCAGACCGGTCAACAGCGCCCATTCCGACCAAAGGGTAGGGAACTTGGCATAAGAAGCCTGAAACGAACCATCTGGATTCAAAAGCCGGGGGCCGAGTGCGCCGATGCGGGGCTGCGCCTCCATCAGAGCTAACATCGCATTCAAGGTGTCGGCCTGCACAAAGGCATCGCTATTGAGAAACAGGATGTAGTCTCCGCTGCATTGGACCACCGCCTGATTGTTGGCGCGGGCAAAACCCCTGTTTTCCCTGTTCTCAATCAGTTTGATCTCCGGGAATTGGGCGCGCACCCTATCAGCGCTGCCGTCAGCCGAAGCATTGTCCACTACCCATACCTCAACGGGCGCTGACGGCGGGTGTGCGCCGATGGCGTTCAGGCAATCGGTCAGGAGGGCACAAGTATTCCAGTTGACAATGATAATGGACAAGGAGGTGTCGGTTAAGAGCATTGACTCAGTGGCCCAGGACGCCCTGCGCAGTGCGCCCTTCTATCCCGTTGAATAGTCGCTTAGAATGCAACAGATCGGCGCTATCCGACAGCCGGCAGATCGTGAGACGGTTTCGGCCGAAAAACCCGCACACCCGTTCAATCCGCAACTGACCGGTAGACCGCAAGAGTCTGGCGGGCTGTTACCTGCCAGGAGAAGATGGCAGCCCGCCGCAAACCCGCCTCAGCCAAGGCTTGTTGCCGAGCCGGCGAGAGGAGAACGGCAACAATGGCTTCAGCAAATTGGGCTTCGTCGGCGGGATCGCACAAGATGGCGGCATCGCCCACCACTTCGGGCAGAGAACTTCGATTGCTGGCAACGACC
>JAYRVN010000052.1:0-5963 GCA_041918535.1 Chloroflexota bacterium | reverse complement strand
GTTAACCAGGCCGGGTCCGGTGTCATCGGCAGCGCATTTCCCCAACGCCGGGCGCGCTTCGGCCATAGCTTCGTGGCCAAAACAATGAGGCATCGATCCGCCACGCTCAGGCGTACACACGTCTTGCCCACATCATGCAGTAAGGCCGCCGTCAGCAAGCCGGGTTGGGTTTGCCCCGCCTGCTGCAACAAGGTCAAAACGCGATAACTGTGCCATTGATCGCTGGGGCGCAAGCGGAGGAACAATTGCCATTCGGCAGGGGAAAGGATCGCTTGAATTGCTTGAGTCGTTTCGGCCGATAACGCTTCAGCCGCCAGCAACTGCCGCAATTGCCAGATACGATAGCGCCAACCCACCGCTCAGACACCCACCATCAAACGAAAAAGCCATTGCGACGGCGCAATCACGATCGGGCCAAGTACATCAACCCCCAATTGCGGCAGCAGAAATACCACCACCAATAGTAAGATCGGCCCATACTGTTCGAGCGGGCGCAGACTATACGCGAGGTTGGCCGGCAAAAGCCCCAACAGAATTTTAGAGCCGTCCAGCGGCACAATCGGGATCAGGTTAAAAAAGGCCAAAACGAGATTGATCCAGATGAACTCAAATAGCAGGAAATCCAGGCTGGGCAGCACACGGCCGGTATTGAACGGCAGCGCGCCAAGCCAACCGAAGCGCAACGGCACGATAGCCAGCGAGGCCATCATCAGATTGGAAAGCGGTCCGGCCGCCGCCACCACCGCCATGCCAGTGCGTGGGTTGCCGCGCAGATTGTAAGGATTCACCGGTACAGGTTTGGCCCAGCCGAAACCGGCTAGAAGCAACATCAATGTGCCGACAGGGTCAAGATGGGCCAACGGATTCAGCGTAACCCGCCCCAGGCGACGCGCCGTCGAATCCCCCAGGTAATCCGCCGTCACCGCGTGCGACAATTCGTGAATGGTGAAAGCAATCAGCAACACCACCGCCCGTGCGATGAATGTCGGGAGAAAATCCGAGCCTAAATCAAACATAGTTCAGTATCCGTCCCAATAACTTCTGCAAGCAGCCTCCTGACCGCGCCGCCCACCTGCGTAGTATAGCCGAGCCAAACAGCCCCGGCGAATTCGGTCGCAACCCAACCGCACATTCTAAGCTGGAATGTGCCGGAAAACAGGACTTCAGTTAACATTGTCCTGCGCAGGGCGACAAGCCTGCGCCCAAAACACCCGGCAAGCGGAGACAAACTCCGCGTCAAAGGCTTAATCATGCACCTCTACTTCATTCGACACGGCGAAAGCCATGTCAATCTGACTGACTGGACGGGCGGTAATCAAGATGTGGGCCTGACAGCCCGAGGGCGCGCCCAGGCCCACGCCCTCGGCCTCTGGCTCAAGCAACACATCCACACACCGGATGCGCTATATGCCAGCACCATGCTGCGCGCGCGGGAAACCGCATCTTATGTTCAGGCAGCCTATGACCTGCCGCTGATCTTCGATGATCGCCTGCGCGAAATCGGCAACAATCGGTCGGATCATACCCCCTGGGACAGCGACAATTTGCCTGAGTATGCGGATTATTGGGCCAGCGCGCGCCCATTTGCCAGCTTGACTCCTTCCGTGCCCGGCGGCGAAACGATGATGCACTTTCGCACGCGCGTGGGCCTATTCTTGGATGATATTCTGACACGCCACGCGCACCAAGAGGCCGTGATGGCGATTTGTCACGGCTTTGTGATAGACATGATGTTCGATATCGCCTTCAATGTGGGGGCGCGCCGCCACTGCGAAGTGTGGACAAGTAACACCGGAATCACGCATTTTGAGGCGGTTGACTTACCAGGGCGCGAGAATTGGCGGTTACGTTGTCAAAATCGCATTGAGCATTTGATCGGGTTGGAGTTTGCCGGACGCTATCAGCAGAGCGCGCGTGATGAGGCAGTAGAACACGGTGGCAATGCCTGATATGTCACCGTCGGCCACTGACTAAGAACGCCGGTTAACGATCCTTGATTTCGAACCCTCCGAACATAACCACACCCGTCACCACCACTTCGGGTGTCTCGCCTGCCAGCATCTTGCGTTGCCGGCGGTTGTCCTCTGAGCCGCCGAAAATGGCCACCACTTCCGATTGAATCAGCATATCAGGTGAAGCCTTTATACCTGCGCCGCCAAACATGGCAAACACATGCACGCGCGCCGGCGGGTCACTCACCGCCGCTGAACGCAAATCCAATTCTACCCCGCCAAAAACGGCGGTCATTTCCGCCCCGGCAAAGCTCTGTGATACAACCTGACGTTGGTTCCCGCTAAAAGCCGCCCAGACACTGGTAAACTCGCCGCTCGACACCTGACCTCGCGGCCGCGTGTTGCCTACATTCAAACCCAAGAGGATCGAGAGACCCAATAACACCAACGCCAGCGGCCAAAATTTGAATACCGTTGACCAGTCGACGATATCTAGGGCCGCCAACTGCGCCAGGCCCGCCACCAGAATCAAGATCGCCGGGCCAATCCAATTCTGGAAGCCATTGACGACAAGCTGCCACACGCCTATCAAGACAAAAACGCCGGGCAGCCAACGCCACAGACTGCTGGTGTCGCCAACCCCCATTGTTTGCAGCAGAAACAAAACGCCGATGGCGATAATGACCATCCCCATCATCGCTTGACCGGATATGCCCCGCCTGGGTGTCACTTTTTCTTTCATGGAATTGCTCCGATTAAACTATCTGACGTGAGCTTTAGCGTCATCTTGCCCTCAACCAGGTTGCAGCCACAGTTTTCTGCCCCTGTTAGGGCATTGCCCACTTGTTTTCTATACGCAGGCAACTCCGGGAAGTTTCACGCCGAACGTTACGAAAATTAAGAGTTTATCAACAGGCAGAACAGGTTGATTGGCGCGCCCCCATCCCTCGCTATAATCGGGTCAGATGGTTAGCCCCTTTGGGGCGTTTTTTTGTGTTTCTGACAGGCGGCATGCGCAAAAACAGTCGGTCATCACTTTACCGGTCTATCCTCCCTCTTATCGGCCTGATCATGTTAGGCTGGCTTGGCTGGAATGCTGTCAAAAGCTTGCCTTCCCGTTATATTGCCCAAATGCCGAAATTTGTCCAGCACTGGGTCTTTCCCGAACCGGAAAGCGCAGTGCTGCCTGCGCCGTCTCAATCGATCAACGCCGATGAATTACTGGCGCTGCAACCCAGTGCCCTCCAACCGCAAACTGCTGCCACGCCGACACTCCAACTAGCAGCTACGCCAACGCCGGCGGCGACACCGACGCCAACGCCCATTCCTTCCCCCACGCCCACTCCACTGCCAGGCAATACGCGCTTATCCGGGGTGATCTATCAGTCACAAGATTGGAATAACTGCGGTCCGGCCACTTTGTCTATGGCGCTTAGTTACTTCGGTGTGGCGCACACGCAATACGAGACAGCTGCCTTTCTCAAGCCCAATGGGGAAGACCGGAATGTGACGCCGGGTGAGATGGCCGCGTATGTCAACACCCAAACCAATTACCGGGCCATTGAACGGGTCAATGGGTCGCTAGAGATGCTCAAACAATTTCTGATAAACAAAATTCCGGTCATCATTGAGGTGGGGGATCGCGCTCCAACGGAAGTCTCTTGGGTGGATTCTGAGCCTGGCGCCGCTTATCGCGAATGGTGGGGGCATTATCTATTGGTGGCCGGTTATGACGATGCCACAAGCGCGCTATTCGTCTACGATTCGCTGATCTGGGACATTCCGACCGAGACAAATTCACCGCAGGGCGATTACTATACCTATGAAAACCTGGCCGCCTTATGGCCGCAATTCAATCGCGCTTTCATTGTGCTCTACCCGCCGGAGCAAGACGCTACTGTGACGGCGATTTTGGGCGAGAACATGACCAATAGCCGCATGTGGCAAATGGCCCTAGAGCGCGCCCAAAACGACATCAGTCAGGATAACCAAAACGCTTTTTACTGGTTCAACCTGGGCAGCGCTTATAACGCCCTGCAAATGTATTCTGAGGCGGCCACTGCGTTTGACGAGGCCCGCACCATCGGCCTGCCGTGGCGGATGCTGTGGTACCAGTTTGGCCCTTATGAGTCTTATTATCAGGTAGGCCGTTATGTAGATGTCATTCTACTGGCCGACGCCACATTGCAGAACCGCCCCTATTTTGAAGAATCGTTTTACTATCGGGGTTTGGCGCAATTGGCGCTAGGCGATTCTACAGACGCGCGCATCAACTTTCAGGCCGCCGCCACGTTTAATCCGCATTTTGAGCCGGCCATCCACTCCTTGCAAAGCCTGCAAGGCTGACGCATACTCCTGCATATGAAACCCGGATTAAAACGCCTGATCTTTCTGGTGGCTGCTGCACAAATGGCTTTGGCGCTGGTTATTTTGGTGTTGCCGGCGACGCTAGAGGCCTTGCCCGGCAACGTACGGTATCGTTTGCCGGCCGCGCTTCAGCAAATCGGGCAGACGCCCCTGCCGCCGGCGCTACCTACTCCCAATGCTGATACGATCAGCATCACGACGGGCGATGTAGCCATTCCTGGGCTAAACCCGACGGCTGCGCCGACTATCGCCGCCACGCCGACCTTACCGCCGCCGCCGCCGGCCGCGACGGACGCGGCCACGGCAACACCTACGCCTACGCCTATGCCAAGCCCGACGCCGACACCCATCCCACTGCCGGCAGCATTTAGGGTGGTCGGCGTAAAGAATATCCCGCAAAGTTTCAACAATTGCGGGCCGGCCAATCTATCGGTTGTGCTGGAGTTCTGGGGAGATAGCACAACACAAACCCAGGCATCTGCCTATTTGAAGCCGAATCCAAACGATCGCAATGTGAGTCCCTGGCAAATCAGCGACTATGTGAACGAGTTTACTAGCCTTAAATCCACGGTGCATAGCGGCGGCACACTGACGTTGCTCAAACAACTGATTGCGGCGGGGATGCCGCCGGTCATCGAGCGCGGTTATATCCTGGAAGATAACACCTGGGCGGGGCATTATCTGACGTTGTACGCGTATGATGACACCTTACAGGAGTTCATCGGCATGGACACGAACCTTTCGCCGTGGAGCGATTTCGGCCGATCCTTTGCCTATTCTGACGTGGCCGATTCGTGGAAGGCGTTTAATTACACGTTTTATGTGGTCTATTCGGCCGAAAAAGAGCCGATTGTCCGCCAAATTATCGGGGAAACGCTGCTAGATGACCAACGCATGTGGGAGCGCGCCCGTGATATGGCCCAGGCGGATATCGAAGCCAATGTGGCTGATGCTTACGCCTGGTTCAATCTGGGCACAAGCTGGACTGAATTGGGTAGCCTGACCGGCACCGGCATCTCCTACCAGAACGGCGCCCAAGCCTTCGACGAAGCTCGCCGCCTCGGTTTGCCCCCGCGTATGCTATGGTATCAGTTCCGTCCCTATCTAGCCTATTACAAATTGAGCCGTTTTGATGAAGTTCTGGCCCTGGCCGACGCCACCCTTTCCACCAGCGGCGGTCAATATGTGGAAGAAACTTACTATTGGAAAGGCAACGCCCTGGCTTCAACCGGCGACGCGCGAGGCGCAATTGCCGCCTATGAAGCGGCCCTCAACGTCAACGGCAACTTTTATTACGCCCGCTGGGCTCTAGACTCGCTGAACGGCTAATATGAGCGCAAAGATCAAACGGTTGGTTATCCTCGTCGCCATTTTCCAGGCTTGCCTGGCCGTGGGTTTGGTAGCCTGGCCGCGTCTGGTGGAAGCGCTGCCAGGGGAAATCCGTTATCGGCTGCCGCACGCCATCGCCGACATCGGGCAAACGCCGCTCCCCATCGCTTTGCCGCTGCCGCACACCCCGGCGGCCAATGCGGCTGCCCAGAACCCACCGGCGGCAGCGCAGGAACTGCTCGGCCTGCGCCCCACGAATACCGCCACGCCTGCCCCCACAGCTTGGCCGACGGCTACGCCGACCCCGATAGCTGT
>JAYRVN010000051.1:0-4466 GCA_041918535.1 Chloroflexota bacterium | reverse complement strand
TGAGCCCGAGTTCCCCTCCGAACCAACCATCAACCAACCATCAACCAACCATCATCACAGCACGAAAGGTACAGCCCATCATGAACACCCAGGACACCACCCGCCCCGCCGCCGAGACCGCCACCGCCGCCCGCTGTTTTTGTCTGGGTGTGGCGCGTTGGTTGTCCCCCCCGGGGGGGGGGGGCCCCCCACCCCCCCCTTCCCCGGCCCCCTCTCTCCGCGGCGGGGGGGCCCCCCCCCCCCCCCCCCGCCTCCGGCGTCTCCGTCTGGATGATATGTTTCAACTCCAACAACCGCTCCGGCTCGATGGACACCAGCACGACGTCAAAAATGGCTTGGGCCAACAGACGCGAGCATACCGAACCGATAGAGCCGGTAGCCCCGATGATCATCACCTTGCCCTTGGTCAAATCCGTCATGCCGAGTCGCCGCGCCGCCTGCTTAGCCGCCTCCAACGTAGCGGCCACCGTCAGGCTGTTGCCACTGGTGATGGCAATATCGGCGTTGTGCGCCACGGTGATACCCGCGTCACCCACCACACTGGTGAAAGCGCCAAGGCCCATAATGCGCGCCCCCATGCGCTCAGCCATCCGCGCCGCCTTTTCCAGACGGCGATAGGTGAAGTTTTCGTCGTGGCGCACCATTTCACGCGGGGTGGCCCCTAGCGTGTATAAATAGCCCTCTACCCGCTGGCCCGTCGTGGGTGATTGGCCGCCGGTGATGCGCGACAGATAGAGCGGCGGTAAATAGGCGGCAAAGGCTTCTAACCACCGGTCAGGCAGATAGCGCGTCCAGCGGTAGGCCGGGTCTTTGTGGATGAAATTCACGCTCAGCGGATGGATGACAAAGGCAAAGCGATTGACGCCGGTATCCTCAGGCTGCAAATACTCAATGGCGGGAGTCCAGTTCAGGTCGCCTAACAGGTCTAAATAGGTGTCTTCGGTGAGGGGGGTGTCGGCATGAGCGCGCACGGCGACCAGAGCTGCTTCGACGGCGGCCGCCGACCAACGCCCCAGGCTTTCGCCGGCCATCAGGGAAGGCATCATGGTGACGACAATCGAGACGCCCCGCCGGCGCAAATCCTCCAGGTCATCCAGCGTGGCCCATTCAGCCACGACCGTCTTGTGCGCCAGATAACGGGGAGCATAGCGTCGGATGGCGGCGACATCTCCGGCCAGTACGTCGGCCCATTCAAACGCTTCTTTATGGCGGGGCGTGCCTGGTTCGCCGGCCTGGGGGAAAATGCGGCGGAAGGGGGCGTCTTTGAGTTGTTCCAGCGTGAGCGGCGCTGCTTGCGCCAGCGTCAGCTGTCTGCCTACCCCGGCGACGGAGGGCAGGGCAAAGTAGATGACCGGGTCGGCATAGCGCATAAAAGGGGTGCGCCGGCTAAGAGCCTGATCCAGTCCGATATGGTTCAGGCCAGGGGTCATCAACACGCGCTTCTGGCTGAAGATGCCGGGTTGCGCTCGGTCGGCCAGGATGACGCCCCAGCGCTCCAGGGCGGCGCGCACGCCATGACCGTCTACGACCGGCGTTTGCTGCGCCAGGCCGGGCAAGGCGCCGCCGATGGCGTGCAGGATGCGCGCGGAGCCGAGTTCCAGTTGGGCCGGCCAGCCTTCCCGGCCGATGGCGTCAACTTGACCGTCGTAATGCGCCAGGCTGGCGCGGGCTTGCGCGGCATCACCACCGCAGCCAATGCGTTCGATTTGAATGGTTTGTCCGAGAAAGTTCACTATCTCGGTGCTGTTTTCTTGATTGAGATGGATGACAACGATGCGTTTCATGGTTGGTCTCGTTTGCTAGAGTCAAGCAGAGATTGATCGGACGCCTCAGCCATGCCGGACATCCTTTCTGCATAGAGATATGGTAGCGCAGAACCGGTGTTTGACTCAACTGACAAAGCTCATGCATTATCGGCGCAGAAGTCATGATTATGGCGTGGAGGGGGTGGATTCGGCCGAAAATCTCCCCATTCATATGACAAACGTCACTAACCCTTCCCCGATTCTTTGGCTATACTGAGAAGCGTTGGCTAATGTCTCACCCTCGGCTTATGCTTGCCGACAAACCATTAGCCTAACTTAATTCAAACAAGGAGCCATCATGACTTTCACCATACGTCGACTACTCTGGCTAGGCTTAGCACTCCTGGCCCTGACCCATCAGGCTTCACTGGCCCAAACCATCCAACTCCAGCCCACCCAATTCGTGCCCGGAGATGCTGTGATTAGCCCGGCCGGCTACAATCAGCTTACCCCTGCCATTGCCGCAGGCAGCAACACCCTGCTCGCCGTTTGGTCCGATAATCGCTCCAATGCCCATGGCGGCGAGGGCGAGACCTCATATGACATCTATGCCATGCGTCTCGATACCTCCGGCAACCCCCTCGACACCACGCCTATCCCAGTCGCCGCCGGCCCCGGCTCACAAGATATTCCCAAAGTTGCCTGGAATGGCACAAATTGGCTGGTTGTCTTCGAAAGCATCGGCCTCAGTGGCACCGGCTACTACTATGAGAAAACGCTGCAAGCCGTGCGCGTTGCTCCCAGCGGCCAGGTGCTCGATGCCAAACCGATTAACCTCTTCGGCCTTCTGCCCACTGCCGGTTATTGGGATGTCGCCTCCGACGGCAACAATTGGGTAGTCGCCAACCAGGGGACAGCCAGCTTTGTTGACGTTATCGCCGTGCGCATCTCGCCGGCCGGCATTGTGCTAGACCCGCCCATTCGCCGCCTTGTGCCCGGCACTTATTACATGCGATCAAACTTCCAGCTCGCTTATGCCGGCGGCGTCTTCATGCTCACCTTCAATGACGACTACGTGGGCGGCACTTATGCCACCAAAGCGGTGCGTTTCGACAGCAATCTCAACCTGCTAGATGCGGGCCTGATTCCCCTGATCAATGTGCCCCTCAATCGGTTAGCCGCCAACAGTAGCGGTTTCTATATCGTCTGGAACCAATCCGATGTGACAACCGTCGTCACCGGATCGCGCGTGAACACGGCCGGTCAGAAGCTCGACGGCAATGGCGTCAATATCTCCGGCCAAAACCAGCCCACCGCCTACACCACCACCAGCGTCACCTGGGATGGCACAAACTGGAAAGTCACCTGGGGCAATAACAACGCCGTGCGTGTAGCGCGGGTTAATAGCGTCGGTCAGGTGCTCGATCCCGGCGGGGTGGCGGTCAACGGGCCGTCGACGGGAGTAACCGCCAGCCCCGGCAACGGCAGCGTTCAAATCGTTTGGGTCCCCTATGTGGACAGCAACTATGACATCCTGACAGCGAACATTTCCGCCGGCAACGGAGCCGGCCCGAATCGAAACATCTCGCTTGGCGCGCCGTCTCAATTGCGACCGGACTTGGCGACCAACGACAACGGCTATATGCTGGTCTACCGCAGCGTCACCGGCAATCAGGTGCGCATCCTGGCCCAGCCGCTCGACGCCAACGGCGCGCCTATGACCGGCGAACCGGTGCAGTTAGCAACCGGCACTAACACCAACAACCCAGGCTACCCGACCGTAGCCTGGAACGGATCGCTTTATCTGGCAACCTGGAACAACAGTACCGGCATCGTGGCCCAACGCCTGCAGCCGGACGGGACAAAAATTGACGCGACGCCCTTCACGGTGATGACGTCTACCTTCGGCCCGACCGATGTGGCAGCGCTGGGAGACACTTTCCTGGTGGTTGGTTTGCGGTGTGGTTACACCTGCGAATACATCTCCACCGTCGCTGCGCGTGTGCGGGGATCGGACGGCGTCGTGTTAGACCCGGCCGGAATCGACTGCGGTTATACGTATGCCAGCAGCCCTCGTGTGGTGAAGCTCGGCGCGCGTTGGCTGGTGGCTTATCAGAATAATGCGACCCATGACGATAGCAACGCCAGCACATTGGGCATTTTCATCAACCTTGACGGGACCAAAACCGGAATCTTCTCCCTTCACGACTTCTATTCTAGCGCCGGGGGCAATGGGATTTTCAGCCTGGGACTGGCCTCGAATGGCAACGTGGCCGCGCTGGTGCAATCGCAAGAGTTGACCTCGGGGGTTGAAAACGACCTGTTGGTGCGTATTATTAACGCCGATGGTTCTGTCCAGCCCTACATAAACCTCACCCCCTGGGCCGGCAACCAATATCGCCCACAGGTCGCCTGGGACGGCACATACTTCGTTGTGGTCTACCAAGATCAGAAGAATCGCCTCGCCGAGCAAAGCCTGGAGCAATTGGATGCGCGCGCCGATTTGTATGGGATGCGCCTGACGACTGCCGGGGCCAAGGTGGACCCCCAGGGCTTTGTCTTTTCCAACAGCCCTTATGGTGAAGTAGCCCCAACCGTCGTGGCGTCGAACGGGGTGTCACTCATCGCCGGTTCTATCATTCGCCAGGAAGCGCCTTATGCCAACTATCGCATCGGCTATAGTCGCTTCGGCCTGGGCGGCAATAAGTGGCCGGTGGCGTC
>JAYRVN010000050.1:0-16206 GCA_041918535.1 Chloroflexota bacterium | reverse complement strand
CCAGCCCCGGTGCTGGGGCCGCTGAGGCGTAAGGGTTGGATGGCGCTTTTCAAACCCAGTTCAGCCAGCAAATTGTCGGCGCGTCCTTTCATGCGTTGCGGGATGTGGCTGGGCAGGTTGACGGCCACGGCCAGGCCCTGAACGTTGTCCACGACGGGCGGGGTGAGGGTCACGGCGCGTAAGCCGGCGGTGGGTTGGATGTCCACCTGGATTTCGCCTTGCCCGATAGGATACCAGCCCCAGGCTTTGAGTTCGCCGGAAAAAATGGCCCCGAATCGGCCGAAAACCGGCCCCGCCACCTCCGTCAGATAGTGAAACGGCGGGCTAAATGGCACATGCGTCCCCCCCCGCAAAACCAGACGGCTTGGCCCGCCCGCAAACAACAACGGCCAGAGTAAGGCCTGCCAGATCAACGTCACCGATCCGGCCGAACCGCCCCGCGCCGCCTCCATGACATCAAAACGATACGCGCCCGCCTGGGGGGGACGTGTGGGCTCAAAACGCAAAAACTGTGACCCCAACTCATCCCCTTTGAGCCGCGCCGCGCAAATCGCGGCTAACGCCCGCACCGCCAGCAAATGTTGGGGGCGCAAGCCTGGCTGACTCCGTCCGGCCCGCACTCGCGTCATTTCAAACGGCCGGCCGGTGAGAGCCGCCAGGCTCAAACTCGTGCGTAGAATCTGGCCGCCGCCCTCGCCCTGGCTGCCGTCAATGACCAGCATAGTCTGTTTCAAGGGGCTGAACTATCCGGGTGTCATCCAGCGCGAAACCTGGCGCGGCCAACAAAAAACCTGTTTTCGGATCGAAAACAGGTCTCACGCTTACGCAAGCTATCCAACTCTGAGCGAACCGCCCCATCCTACATGCCGAAAAGGCTCTGGAATTTCATCACAACGCCCAGATCGCCTTCCACCTTGACTTTGCCGGTCATGAACGCTGTCATGGGGTTGAGCGCGCCGCTCACCAGATTCTTGTAATCCTCCCCTGCCATCTTGATGGTGGCCGTAGGATTTTCGGGGCGGCCTTCCACAATTTCACAAACGCCATTGGCAATTTTCGCCTGCCATTGTCCGCCTTCATCGCCCGACAGGTCGAATAGGATCGTGGCATTCATACCGGCGGCTTTGGCGGGGTCAAAGCGGCCGGGCATTTCATTAAAAATATCAGTTAATGTGGGCATGGGTCTCTCCAATAATTGACTGAGTTTGCGCGAGTTCAATGCGCATCATCTAGGTTAACTCAGGCGCAAGTATAGCAACGGGTGGGGAAACGTGTCAAGCCGCCCGCCGATTCGTTAGAAACGGCTATGCCGAAAATCACCGTCATTCCGCACAACCAGAGGGGCAGTTGCTTGTCGGCGCGTTTCCCCGCGGCCGGAATTCTGGCACTGGCGCTGCCTGCGGCCAAATATCGGCCGAAAAAATCCCGCAGCTCCTCGGTCGCCAGGCCAACGCGCCCTCAAGCTAAGAAGCCGGGTATTTCGCCGCCATCTTTCTGATTGTATTCGCGCCGCGCAGGGTTGACGGTCGGCCAAGGATCTTCTCAAGAACGGCGTTGGAGAAAGTGGATTCGCTTTGTTTCCGGCGGCACAACCAGTAAATCTCACGCCCATGCGCGTGGAAGTCATCCACGTCCGTTTTTAAGGCCATCAGCTTAAGACTGGATTCTTCGTCCAGCGCGTCGGACAAGAAGGCAATGTTAAGCGCCTGGGCGGCCTCCAACTCTGCCGGGGGAAATGGTTGGTAGTGGGCGACATGGGCCAATTCCGTCTCCGTCCTGATAAACACGGCCACTTCATAACCCAACGCTTCTCGCAGCCTGTGGCCGATTTCCTTTTCAAGACGCTTGGCGTCCTGCTCTGGCGTCTCAAACACCACATTGCCGCTGGCGATAAAGGTTTCCACGCCCGCCAAGCCGAGCGACTCAAAAATCCGGCGCAAGTGATCCATCTTGACGGTGTGACCGCCGACGTTTATTGCCCGCAGAAACGCGATCAATCGTGACATAGCAACAACTCTATTTGTATAGCAAGCCACCTGATGACCTGCATTTTCCAACAACAACCACATGATTTGAGGCCACCTGTTGTCAGGTGCATCCCATAGCCAATCAGCCTATTCCTCAAAATAGTCTGCGTCCACCTTCGGCACTTTAACAGGCCGCAGACTCACACCCACCTCATACTCTATCATGAGGCTAGCCAATTTCTCCCCGTCGACCAACACAACACGTTCTACCGAGCGCGCAAAATCGAGCGCGTGTGGCGTAAAGGTGGATGTCGTGATAAACACACCTTTGTTGGCGCGTTGACCAGCTAAAGCGCCATAAAATGCTTGCACTTCAGGCCGTCCGACCGAGCCTTGCCACCGCTTGGCCTGAACGTAGACTTTTTCAAGACCGAGTCTGTCTAGCGAGATAACACCATCAATCCCCCCATCGCCGACCCCACCCACTCGCTGCAAGTCCTCACGACTGGTTCCGTAACCCATTCGGTGCAAAAGATCAAGGACAATAGTTTCGAAGTACTCTGAGGACGCTTGCGCGAGCATTTCGCGCAACTCGGCCGCAACGGTCTGTCTTAGCTCCAAGAGAGCCTCTTCCAGGCGATCGTCTGGGCTGGCAATGCTTAGCGTTGCAGTAACAGTCGTTAGCCCCGACAAATCGGGTTGGCGAGGTGGTCGCAACCGCACATCTATATGTTCAGAGGCCAACTGTTCGATTAGCTTCTTTGGAAGGGGCGTAGGATTCGCAGCCGCGAAGGTGCGACCGGCATCAGTGAGTTTCCAGAAGCCGCGTCGCAGGCTTGTTGATAAGCCCGACCGCTTGAGACGATCATGCGCCCATCCCGCCCGATTCTTGTAAACTCTCTGCACGCTTCTCGGCAAAAGCTCTGACCGATCCGCATCGCTCAAGCCAAGAGCGACAGCAGCGGCTTCATGCACATCCCTCGCAGGAGCGCCGTCTGGGTGTTCAGCCAGATAACGGAGGATTGGTTCGATGAAACGATCGTAAGTGGGTACAGGCATATTCTCACAACTATATCTTGTAAACGATTAAGCTGGGCTTCAGGTTCAGAAATTGGCAGCAAATCAAATGTTTGTCGAAAAACAGTAACATTGGATCGAATCCGATTGCGATAGTCTCGTAACCAAGAGACGACGGGCAATTGGGGCATGCGCTTCACTAAAGGAAACGCATGGGCGAATCAGCCTCTATAATACCGATTCGGCCGATTCGCGTCAATCACTCAACTAGCGCAGCAACGCCCAAATCTCTACCCGCTTAACACCCCTACGCCTTTGCGTTAAGCCGCGCCAACCGACAAATACCCCCAATCTCACCGATTTGATTCATCCCCCCCTCAGATTCAGCAGACACAGCCGGATGTGGTTTGTCAGCCTGTTTTGCCTTGTGCTAGAATGTCTGACGCTTGCCCCAACCGAGGCGGTGTTCAGGCCTGCCTGAAACCAACTCGGCGAAGGCGTAAGCGACGGCGCAGGACTTTTTCAGCTATCAAACCCTGGGCCGGCTCGATCAGGTAAACATCCCTGCGAGTTGAGCGGCGGCCAAAGCGGGAAGCTAGGCAGTTAGACGCTCATGGCCCGGCCGTCATCTTCTGACAATCCGACAAAGGTTGCCGCCGGCAACCTGGGAGGCACAAATTATTATGCGTGAGACAACAGAGGCATCATCCAACCGAACGCGCGGGTTGATTTTGGGGGTGCTCGCGGCTCTTATTCTGGTGATTATCGGCTTATTCTTACCCCCGATTTCCTTAGGCCAACGGTTAAGAGCAACAGGCGGCGACGAGATGGCAGCGGTCAGCCCGCCGACCGAGGCGGCGCCGGAAGTGGCGCTACAACTGACGGATTCGGCCGAATCCATCACCGTCAACCGCCAACCCCCGACCGCTTTTAACGCTGATCCCCAGTGGGCCGCCGCCGCGCAAGCCTTGCCGTCCGATTTGGCCGTGAACGGCCCTGTCTACAGCGTCAACGCCGCCGGCTCGCCCAACGGCTCCCTGACCATCCAGCCTCAAACCGCCACGCCGGTCAATCAACTAGACCTGTTCGGTTGGGACGGCGCGGATTGGCGCTTTATGCCTAGCAGTATCAACGGCAACAACATCGTTTCGGCCGAAGGCCCGTTGCCCCTGGCCTTCACCCTGGCGCAGGCCAAGGTGGACGCCCCTGTCGTGGCGCTTGAGGCCGGCGCCGATGGACTGCCCGACGAAGTGCGCGCGATGGCCGGGGAGATCATTATCAGCGGCCTGACATTGGCGGCCAACGGCGGCATTGACGGCGAACTGGCGACGGTTCCGGCCGCGGCATATCGCCAGTTTGTTCATATCACCAACGCCGGGGCTGTGCTTGACCAGGCCAGCCTGAATGGGTTGCTCGGTTCGGCCGATATGCAAACCCAACACATCGCGGCGCTGGTGGACAAAGCCTTCAGCGGCGGCTATGCCGGCCTGAATGTGGATTACCAGGGCGTGCCGGTGGCCCAACGCCAGAATTTCATCACCTTCCTGAACAATCTGCAAACGGCTCTGGCGGCGAAGAACCTGGCGCTGGCTGTGACTCTAGCAACGCCTTATCTGAACGATCAGGGACAATGGGAAACGGCCGGGCAGGACTGGGCCGCGATCGGCCGAATCGCCGACGCTGTGATTGTGCAAATGCCCCTTGCGCCTGAGACCTATAGCAACGGCGCAGCCGAACAACTGTTGGCCTGGGCCACACGCCAGATTGATCGGCGTCACTTGATGTTGCTTTACTCGGCCAATGCGGTAGATGCCATCGGCGACGCGCATTTTGAAATCCCCCAGGCGACCGCCCTGGCTAACTACGGCAAAATCGAGTTGGCGGCGGGCAGCGAGACATTGGAACCCAATGAACCCCTGGACGCAACGCTATCCGGCTCTGCCGGCGCTTTAGAATGGGACGGCAACGCGGTTACCTATCAATATACATTTGAGCAAGTTGGACAAGAACACACAATCTGGCTGCCCAGCGCAGTGGCTCTGGCCCAACGTCTCCAGCCGGCGGCAGCCTTGACTGTCCGGGGCATAGCCCTGCGCGGGCTGGACGCCACTACCAACGGCGCGGATTATGCCGCCGCTTTGGCTACTTTTGTGAATTCGGCCGAACCCCCGCAACCCGTCGCCGCCGCCCTGGTCTGGGTTATCCAAAACGAGGCCGGCGATGTCATTCACAACGTTACCGGCGCTGACGCCCTGACGCTGCACTGGGACGGCACAGACGTAGCCGGGGATTACACCCTCAACGTCAGTTTCTCCTTGGGCGACAACACCGTCGTCCTGGATAGCATCCCCCTGTCTGTGGGCGCCCCGATTGTAGCCGTTGAGCCAACGGCCACACCGGAAGGCGAAGTCACCGGCACCGGCGCCGTCGAAGTCACCGACGCGGGCGCCGGCGAAAAGACCGGCATCGGCGCGGCCATCAGTATCAGCGCCAATCTCCGTGAAGGGCCGGGCCAGGGTTATCCGGTCAAAAAGGTTCTGGCGCCCCAAGTTCGGGTGCTGCTGATCGGCCGCAACAAAGACGCTAGTTGGTTCCAATCCACCCCTGAGGGCGACGAGGAGAGTGGTTGGGTCTATGGAACACTCGTGGCCGTTGACGCCGGCGCGGATGTGAACAGCCTACCCGTTGTTCAGGTCTCGCCCCCACTGGGCGGCGGCGGCGGCCAGCCAATCCCCGCGCCCGCGCCCGCACCGGCTCCCGCCCCAGCCCCAGCCCCGGTGCGCGCCGCGCCTCTCACCGGCGGCTTTGAATTAGGGGGACAAACACAGAGCTTCGCCAACGCCGGGCTGATGGCCGGCAGCGGCATGAAATGGGTCAAATTCCAGCATAAGTGGTCTTCAGGCGACTCGGCGGATGTCGTGGCCGGACGGATCGGCTCAGCCCACGGCAGCGGCCTCAAGGTGCTTCTGAGCATTCCGGGGTCTTCTTCCTATCCGGGCAGTATAGATTTCCAGGGCTACATCAACTTTCTGGGCGGCGTGGCAGCCTTAGGGCCGGACGCCATCGAAGTTTGGAATGAGATGAACATTGACTTTGAGTGGCCGGCCGGTCAGATTGACCCGGCCTCCTATGTCAACAACATGCTCGCCCCGGCGTATAACGCTATCAAAGCCGCCAACCCCGGCGTCATTGTGATTAGCGGCGCGCCAGCGCCCACCGGTTTCGACAATGGCACCAACGCCTGGGCGGACAATCGTTACATGGCCGGGGTGGCAGCGGCCGGCGGCGCAAATTACATGGATTGTATCGGCGTCCATCACAACGCCGGCGCCACATCTCCCAGCGCCACTTCGGGCCATCCGGCCAATAGCGGTCACTATAGCTGGTACTTCGGGCCGACGCTCAACATGTATTACAACACCTTCGGTGGTGCGCGCCCTGTCTGTTTCACCGAATTGGGCTATCTTTCGGGCGAGGATTATGGGGGCGTGCCCTCTCGCTTTGGCTGGGCGGCCAATACTACCGTGGCGCAGCACGCGCAATGGTTGGCGGAGGCAGTAAGCCTGTCGGCTAGCAGTGGCAAAGTGCGCTTATTAATCGTCTTTAATGTGGATTTCACCTACTATGGCGATGATCCACAGGCCGGTTATGCCATGGTACGCCCCGGCGGGAGTTGCCCATCCTGCGATTTGATTCGGGTCGTAATGGGTAAGTAGGCAGGCTGTCAGGCAAGAAAACAGGGGGCGTATGTTGGTGTAGGCCAATATGCGCCCTTTTCGTCTGTCGAGAGAGAGTGGAGATATGAACAAAATGAAAGGTTTGGCGTTGATTATGGGGTTGATCTGGTTGGCGGCGTGCGGCGGTTCGGCCGAAAATCCAGCCACGCCGGCCGTCGTCGAGCAAACGCGAGCCGGAGCCGTCACAGGGGCGCAGACCACGCCGCCGAGCGCGCCGACAGTTGTGCCTACCTTGCCGCCGCCGGTAATCGTGAATCCGGCCGATCAAGGCGGAACACCGGTGGCCGAAGCTCGTCCGCAACCCGTCGCCCCCTGGCCCGCCGACCGTTTTGGCTATGGCGCCCAATCCCACGCCACCATCGGCGATCCCGCTTTTACCATGACGGTCATGCACGAACAGCTCGGCCTGGATTGGGTCAAGGTACAAATGCGTTGGGCCGACGTGCAAGCCTCCCCGGACACCTACTATTGGGACATCTGGGATAGCGTGCTGCGCGAGGCTCAGAATCACGCTTTGCACGTGCTGTTGAGCGTGGTCACCGCGCCTGAATGGACCCGCGCCGCCGCCAATCGCGCCGGGCCGCCCGACGACAACACCCTCTACAACAACTTTCTGACCGCCCTGCTAACGCGGTATCCCGGCCAGATACACGCTATTGAAGTGTGGAACGAGCAGAATATTGACCGCGAATGGACCACTCCCAACGGTCTCAGCCCGCTGGACTATGTCAATTTTCTGGCCGGCGCTTATCAGACCATCAAGAGCATTGATCCGACAATCATTGTCATCAGCGGCGCTTTGTCGCCCACCGGCATCCACGATTTCAACCGCGTCACCTCAATGGATGATTTCATCTATCTAGACGAAGCCCTGGCAGCCGGCATGTTAGACTATGCCGACTGTGTCGGGGCGCACCACAACGGCTACAACCTGCCCCCCGATGTAGGCTGGGAGGAGGTAGATCGCGCCGGCAGCAGCGATGGTTTCATCTTCAAAGGCCCGTGGGCCAATCCACACCATAGCTGGAGCTTCAAATCTACCGTTGACATCTACGCCGACAAGGTTCAGGCTATTGACGCCAGCAAGAAAGTCTGTGTGACTGAGTTCGGTTGGGGTAGCAGCGAAGGTTATGATACTTTTCCCGCCGGATTTGAGTTTTTCCAAGATAACAGCCTGGAAAAACAAGCCGCTTACATCGTCCAGGCATTTCAACAAATGCACGACTCCGGGCGGGTGTGGTTGGCCTTCTTGTTCAACTACGATTACGGCAATAAGGGCAACGGCCCAACCGACGACGCCGTCCCGTATAGCTTGATCACTCTGGATGGCAGCCCGCGCCCCGCCTTCTTCGCCGTGGCGGAAATGGAGAAGCGCCCTTAAGGCAACCGACCAGGCCGACAGCCGGGTTGGGTTATACGGTAGTGTTGACTCCTTTAGCGCGGCAACGCCGCCTGCTTCTCCTCATAGGGATTATGGTATTGACGGGTTGCCGCCGGCAATCGCCCGATCTGGCAGGGCCGGCGCCCATCCAACAACGTTTTGCCTCCCCGGAATATGCCATGCACACCTCTTTTTGGTGGCAGCCTGACGTGGCCGAGCGCAACGTTGCCCAAGTGCGCCAGATGGGCTTCGGTTGGATCAAGCAGACTTTTGCCTGGCGCGATGTGGAGACGCTAGTCAAAGGGCGCTATGATTGGTATCGGCCCGACCTGATTGTGCAAACTGTGGAACAGGCAGGCCTGAAGTTGCTGGTGCGCCTGGATCGTCAACCGTTTTGGTCGCAAAGTTCCCCGGATGCGCCAGTGGATAACGGCCCGCCCGCGCGCGCGCAGGATTTTGGCGACTTTTGCGGGGCGTTGGCTGCCCGTTACAAGGGACGAATTGCCGCCTACCAGGTGTGGAATGAGCCGAATCTGGCGCGGGAATGGGGCGGGCAGCCGCCGGACCCGGTAGCTTATACAGAGTTATTGAGCGCCTGTTATCAAGCTATTAAATCGGCCGATCCTCAAGCCATTGTCATCTCCGCCGGTCTGGCCCCCACCGGCGATCAGCCTCCTGGCGCTATGCCCGACGCCGATTATCTGCGCGCTATGTATGCCGCCGGCGCAGCCGACTATTTTGACGTGTTGGGCCTCAACGCGCCGGGCTTCAAAGCGCCGCCGGAAATGTCGTCTGCCCAGGTGGCGCGCACCCCTGAATTGGGGGGGCAACCTTTTTTTTCCTTTCGCCACGTAGAGGATATGCGGCAGATCATGTTGTCCGCCGGCGACGGGGCCAAACAAATCGCCATTCTGGAAATGGGCTGGACAACCGACCCGTTGCATCCCGCCTATAGCTGGTTTGCCGTGGATGAACAAACCCAGGCCGATTATCTGGTGCGAGCATACCAGTATGCAGCTAAGAATTGGCAGCCCTGGATCGGCCTGATGACGACCATCTTCATTGCCGACTCCGGTTGGACTCCCGACAACGAACAATACTGGTGGGCCGTTGTTTTGCCGGACGGCACGCCGCGACCGGCTTACGACGCCCTGCGCGCAATGCCTAAATAGGCGGACGGGTTTCGGCCGAATTTCTCCCAATCGTCTCTATGATCACCTGGATTCTAGCTGCTTCTTACTGGTTTCACCTGTTAGCGACTGTCATCTGGCTTGGCGGCTTGACCACGCTGGCGCTGGCAGCCTGGCCGGCCTGGCGGGCGGGCTCGTTGACAACGAACCAATGGCTGGCTTTCCAACAACGCCTGACGCCCTATGCCAACGGTAGTTTGGTGGTGTTGTGGGTGACGGGCTTCATTCAGATGACCAACGATACCCACTATACAGGCTTTCTGAGTGTAGATTCCACCTGGGCCTGGGCGATCCTGCTCAAGCATCTGGCGGTGCTGGGGATGATGGGGATTGAAGTTTATTGGCAATGGCGGGTCTATCCGGCCATAGCGCGTCGGCAACTGTTGGCGGGGAAAATGAGGGCGGCAGATTCGGCCGAATCCGCTGCCCACCTCCAGCAAGAACAACGCCTCTTACGCCTTAATCTAGCCTGCGCGATCCTGGTTCTGCTGCTAACCGGCATCGCCACAGCCGTATAAACAAGGAGGGCCGGCGCAATCGCCCCGGCCCTCCTTTTCGTTTCACGCCGGAACCCCGACAAGCGTTAGCCGCCAACCAACATCAGCTTCTCTAGCGCCATCAACAATTCATGAAACGCGGCCAGCATCTTATCCATCTTCAAATCGCGGATCATATCATCCATCGGCACGGGCACCTGGGTGTTTAGGTCCAGTTGCATAGTCCACGGCTCGTTATACTGATTGCGGAGCGGCACCAACACATCCACCGGCGCATCCAGCGTGAAAGCCATCGGCACTTCCAGCTTAAGCGGCACGTTGGTGCTAATAGGCGCCTCGACATCCAGATTGACCGGCAAATTGAGCGCCACCGGCAAATCAATCACAAACGTCAGGCCCAAGAGAGTTATAGGCAATGAGATGGTATCATTTACCGCGATTGACGTGCGGATAGGAACCTGCACCGTGTCATTGAAGGGCACCGTGTCGCTGATGACCACCACCTGCGCCACCGGCACCGTCAAGGTGCGCACGAAACGAATATCGTCGGCCTTATAGACCGTCAACGGCTCATCCAGGCGAACATTCAAAGAATATGGGCGATAAGGTTCCAAGTCGCCGTTAATGGTCGCCAAACTGGCAACAATGCCGTCATCCGTGGCCTTCAATGGGCCGGCTACGAGTTGACGCGTAATCAGCAGCCCGATGACGAGAAATACCTGGAGCAAGACAGCCGTCCCCACTACCCACCACAAACACCCATAATGCCTGGCGCGGAAAATGCTCGGCTGCCCCAGGCCGGGCGAGTCCACGCTCGGCTCCTCAAACCTCACCTTCTCCCCATCCGGCTCTTCAACGCCTGGTTGCTCAGACATAATTTCCTCCAATCAACCGCGCAGGCGGATTATTGCGTCGGCGGCAGCATGAGCAACGCCTCTAGCACAGACAGCATCCGCTGCATATCCTGGAGCATCGGCGTCAATTTCACATCTTGCAGCAAGGCATCCATAGGCACCGGCACACTCGAATGCAAATCCAGTTGCAGGGTCAACGGGTCATAGTTCTTGTTGATCAACGGAATCAGTTCCTTCACCGGCACATCCAGCGTAAAACTGAGCGGCACATTCAGGTTGACGGCGACGGCGGTATCCACGGGCGCAACCACATCCAGGTTCACCGGCACATTCAGGGCTATCGGCACTTCCAGGTTGATAGTCTGGCTGCCCAACTCCAGAGGAACATTGATCGTGTCTTGCACAAAAATGGATTGGCGGATCGGCACGGCGATGTCTTGCTTGAACGGCACGCTCTCACTGATCGGCACGGTGATGTTCACCGGCACATGCAACACCTGGTCAAACAAAACATCTTCAGCCTGGTTGAGAACCAAAGGCTCATTCAAGTTTAGCGGAAGATCGTAGCCGGGATATTGGTCCAGCCGGGCCAAGGAATCAAAAAGCGAATCGTTGGTTTTGACTAAGAGATCGCCCACGAGTGAACGCACAACCAGCAAAACCACAATCAGGCCAACATTAAAGAGTAAGGACAGCGCGCCTAGAATCCAGACCAACCGATAATGCCAGACACGAAACGGCCGATTTTCAGACATCCATTCCTCCGCTCGGACTTTGAGTGCACATGCGGCTGTCGCCGACGGTGTGCGGAAACCATCTAACCAACACCGGCAACGCCAAATCCTATGGCTATTGGCATTGCGCCTGATTCCCTGGATAATAGTGCCGTCTGAGTACCCAAACGGCCTGGGTTTAGACTCATTAAAGCGCCCTTCTGACAAGCGCCGGTGCTGCTACTGGGCGTTAATTGTAACCATTCGGCAAAATTTGACCACCTTAATTCGTGGGAGGGCAGGCATGCACCATCACGCTTTCAAACGGTTGATGCGTCCGGGCTTATTCACATTGATTTTGATAAGTGTAGGCAGTTGGTTGGTAGCCGGCTGCGCCGCTTCCGCCGACACGCTTGCCCAGTTTGAGAATGGGCCGCGGCAGGCAACGGCGACGCAGCGCGCGGTTGACACCCGCGCCGCTGAAAACATGACGGCCACTATAATGGCGGGTACGCCCACTTTCACCCCCTCCCCTACCATTGAACGCCTGGGGACCGTCACGGCCACGCCGACGAGCACGCCGACCGCTTTGCCCGGGCCGGTCATTACACGCATAAACCCCACGGCGACAATGACGCCAAGCGGCGGCGGAGGGGGCGGCGGGGGCGGCGGCGACACACCCGCCAAAACGCCGACGCCGACCAAAACGCCAACCCGGATACCGCCTGCTCCGGCCCCGGCGACGGCAACGAATACGCCAGGCCCAACGCCGATCGCGGTTGTGCCGGTAGGCCAGGCGGCTGTATGCGGTAATACGCTTCAGGTACAAGTGCGTGGGACGCCCGCCTACGTGGATAGCCTGGGTTACAATATCCGGCAGAAGGCCGCGGTGGGCAAGTATATGGTCGTTGAGGTGGACATTATTAACGTTTCGGCCGAAACCTTCGGTCAGGCGCAACCCCGTAGCTTCTCAGTCTATGGCTATGCCAACGATGTCGCTTACTACTTTGACGCCGATTGGCGCGCATCTTGGCTGGCTACGCTCAACACCGGCTCGGACTGGTTTGGCAGCAATTTGCTGCCAGGCGTGGTTAGTCACTCCATCGTCGTCTTCGATGTCAACAACACACTAACCAATTGGGTCATGGTGCTGACCAGCGCGGCATTCACAGGCGCGGATTGTGAAGTGCGCCTGGCTCTACCGGCCCCGGTCAATCAGTAATCCGTCAACCCAATCGCTCAAACCCAAAACGCTCCGCCGACCGGAGCGTTTTGGGTTTCAACCGGCATCAGCGCACAATCAGAGCAGACCTGCGCGCCATTTCAGATTAGGCCAGGGCAGCCCCCGGTTCCCAACGCAGCCGCCAGCGTTCCAGGAATTCGCTGAGCATGATGGCGGTCGCCCCCCAGACTTTGTGGCCGTTGACCTCATAGAACGGCACATCCATGCGCAGATCGCGCATCTCCCATTGTTCAAGCTTGCGGGCGGCGGGATCGAGTAAGTGCGCCAGCGAAACTTCGAGCACTTCAGCCACCTCGCCTGCTTGCAAAGAGAAATCCGGCGTGTCGGTGTGCCAACCGACAAAAGGATGCACCTCAAAATCGCTCGGCGGGATGTAGATGGGGGTTAGTGGGCCGAGGATCGTCACCCGATCAGGCTGAATGCCAATCTCTTCCTGGGCTTCACGCAAGGCGGTTGTCTCTAGCGGTTCATTGGGTTCTTGCTTGCCGCCGGGGAAGGCGATCTGCCCGGAATGATCCGGCAGATCATCCCGCCGGCGGGTGAGGACCAGGTGGATGTCGCTATTCCTGGCATAGAGCAAGAGCAACACGGCGCCAACGCGCGCCTGACCCGGACGTTGAGCCAGGCGGCGCACAGGCCGAGGAAACGGCGCCATCTTGAGTTGCGCGCCGGCGGCGTCAAAGTCGGGGAGGTCTAGGATGGCTCGAATGTGTTCCAGAGTTGGGAGCATGATTGATCCTCTACGGTTGGTCGGGTGGGCCGGGTTGGGTTGTGGGCAGATTCGGCCGAATCCCTGCCCTTTGCCTCACGCCGACACACCCGGTCACCATCCCGCTAATTGTGCCGCCCCAATGTAAGAATCCCCTTGATAATCGCCGGTTTCTTGGAAGAAGGTGAGACGCCCTCGCCGCCAAACGGATTAACGCAAGCTGCCACGCCTCCCAAAATCGTCGGATTTGTTGTACACTAACAACACCCTGGCTAAAACGTTAGCTCATTATCGGAAAGGTGGTCGCCTATGGCTGAGAACAACTTTGTTCACCTGCATGTCCACAGCGAATATTCGTTGCTGGATGGTCTGAGCCGGATTGACCATTTGGCGCTACGCGCCAAAGAGTTGGGCATGCCGGCCCTGGCCCTGACCGATCATGGGGCTATGTACGGGACGATCCCTTTTTACCGCAAATGTCGCGAGGTAGGGATTCGGCCGATTATTGGCATTGAAACCTACATGGCCGCCCGCCGCATGACCGACAAAGACGCGCAACTCGACCGAGAGCGTTTCCACCTCCTGTTGCTGGCTGCCAACCAAACCGGCTATCTCAATCTGCTGCGCATCGCCACCGATGCGCAATTGGACGGTTACTATTACCGACCGCGCATTGATCATGCTTACCTGGCAGCCCACAGCGACGGTCTGATCGCCACCACCGGCTGCCTGGCGGCCGAAGTGCCGCGCGCGCTGGTGCGCGGCGACGAGAAAACCGCGCACTCACTCATGAGCTACTATCTTGACGTCTTTGGGCGGGAACGTTTTTTCGTGGAGTATCAAAGCCACGACATTCCCGAACTTCGCCAGGTGAACCCGCAGTTGCAAGCCTTGCAAAAGCGTTATGGTCTGCGAGGCGTTGCCACCAACGACGTGCATTACACCACGCCCGGCGAAGCGCTGCCGCACGATGTTTTGCTGTGCATCCAGACAAGCTCCACCGTCAATCAGAGCAACCGGATGCGCATGTCGGATCATAGCTACTACCTGAAATCCTATGACGAAATGAGCCGCGTATTGGGGCATCTGGATGGTGTGCTGGACAACACCTTGCTCATCGCCGAAATGTGCGACGTGAATCTGGATGACACGTCTTACAAGCTGCCGCTCTTCGAGACGCCGGCGGGGTTTACACCGCAAACTTACCTGCGACACCTGTGCGAGAAAGGGTTGGTCTGGCGCTATGGCGCCGAACGTGCGGCCGGGGATGTGGCCTTGCAACAACGGCTGGACTATGAGCTAAGTGTTATCCACCGCATGGGCTTTGAGGCGTATTTCTTGATTGTGTGGGACCTGTGCCAATTTGCCGCTCGCACACCGGAATGGTGGCAGCAAAACGGGGCGCAAATGTACCCACACCTAACCTACGAGGCGTGGAGCCGCGAGAAAATCTGGTGGAATGTGCGCGGTTCAGGGGCCGGCGCGGTAGTAGCTTACACACTTGGCATTACCAGCCTGGAACCGCTGGCGAATGGCTTAATCTTTGAGCGCTTTCTGAATCCCGGTCGGGTGTCCATGCCGGATTTCGACCTGGATTATCCCGACGACCAGCGTCATTCCATGGTGGAATACACACGCCAACGTTATGGCGACGACCGGGTGGCGCAAATCATTACATTTGGCACGCTAGGCGCGCGCGCGGCCGTGCGCGATGTGGGGCGAGCATTGAACATGCCGCTGGAACAGGTAGACCAAATTGCGCGGCTGATTCCGGCGATTCCAGGGAAGCCGGTGAAGATTGAAGATGTGTTGAATCCGGAGCATGAGTTTTATTCGGCCGAATTTTCCCAGCTCCATCAAAGCGATGACGAAACCCGCGCCCTCCTCGATACAGCCCGCCAGCTCGAAGGCGTTGCCCGCCACGCCTCTAGCCACGCCGCCGGCGTCATCATCGCCGACAAGCCCCTGGTCGAATACGTACCCCTCAACCGCCCCACCAGCGGCGACAGCGGCCTGGGCGGCGTTGACCGCGTTACCCAGTGGCCGATGGAGATCGTCGAATCCATTGGCTTGCTCAAGGTGGACTTCCTCGGCCTGAGCACGCTCACCGTCATGCGCCGGGCAGCCAAGTTAATCGAGCAGCGGTATGGCGTCAAGTACACCATGGACAACATCCCCTACGACCAGGGGCATGTCGGGCCGGACCCCGCCAAAAAACCGGAGGCGTTGTTCGATATGCTAACCCGCGGCGAGGTGGCCGGCGTCTTTCAGGTGGAAGGGCCGGGTATGCGACGCTTGATGATGGAGATGAAGCCGCGCCGCTTTGACCATATTATCGCCGCCATCTCGCTCTACCGGCCCGGGCCGATGGAGAACATTCCGGAATATATCCGGCGGATGCACGCGGAAATCTATGACGGCAAGAATCTCGTCGTTTACCACACGCCGGAGTTGGAGCCGATTCTCAAGGACACCTACGGCATCATTGTCTACCAGGAGCAAATCATTCGCATCGCCAGCGAATTGGCCGGCTATGAACCGGGCGAAGCGGATATGATCCGCAAGGCGGTGGCTAAGAAGAAAAAGAAGCTCATGGAAGAACACCAGATCAAGTTCACCGAGGGCGCAATGGCGCGCAGCCTGTCGCAGGCGGTGTGTACTGCCATCTGGGGCGATATTGAGTTTTTCGCGCGCTACGGCTTTAACAAGGCGCATGCGGCCGATTATGCCAAAGTAACCTGCCAGACCGCCTTTTTGAAGGCGCATTATCCGGTGGAGTATTTGACGGCTATGCTCAGCGTGGAGCGGGACAATTCGGAGAAGGTTGCCAAGTATCTGGCTGAGGCCGGGCGCATGAATATCGCGGTGAAGCCGCCGACCATCAACGACGCGCTGGTG
>JAYRVN010000049.1:0-10832 GCA_041918535.1 Chloroflexota bacterium | reverse complement strand
GGGAACCAGAATCTTACTCCCACATAGGGTCATCATACCCTTCCCACATGGATTCCCTGTCAATTCGGCCCGGTCGCACGTCGGCGCACAAGCGGCTGACCAGCTCCGGGTATTCCGGCCACTGGGCCAGGGGACGGCGCACGACGCGCCGCTGGAGAAAGAATTCGGCCAGGCGTTGCATGGAGCGGTCTTGTTTGACGGCAACTTCCCAGGCCCCTTCGACCGCCATACGGGTGGCGTAGAAGAGATCGGTCAGGCGCTCCATGAGCGGGCGGAAATAGACGCTGGCGGTCAATTCATCCAGGGCGAGGACGGCATCGAGTTCGGCCGATATTTGTTCCAGTTGCGCCGCCCCTTCCCACGCCGTCCCCAACGGCCCACCCATCCGACGCAGCCGCGCCAGGAAAGGCAGGTGCATCTGATAACGCCGGAAATCACGCTGCGCCTGCGCCAGCAACACATTATGCGGCCCTTCCCAATTCTCGAATACCACGTTATCGCGCAGCAAGCGCGGCAACACGGAGAAGGATTCAATCGTGCCGTTGCCGCCCAGCAATTCGATGCCGCGGTTGATCACCTCATGCGCAATTTCGGCCGAACGATATTTGTTCAAATTAATAGCCGTGCGCAAAACCGCCTCCGCCTCCTCCCCCGCCTGCCCTCGCTCCACCTCATCCAGCCAATGCGCGATGAAAAACGCGCCACACGCCAACGCCACGCTATCGCTGCGCATCTTCGTCAATCCATCTTGCACCAACGGGAAATGGAGAATGGGTTGGCCAAAAGCCTGCCGGTGCTGCGCATATGTCCACGCCACCAGATACGCCCGCCGCGCATTGGCGCTCGTGCCCACCGCATTGTAGACGCGACTGGTATTGATGACGTAGTTCATCAGCAGATGGATGCCTGCCTTCAACTCCCCCACCGGGTAAGCCACCGCATCGCGATATTCGATTTCCGCCGTCGCCAGCGAACAAGTGCCCAGCTTATCCTTGAGCCGCTGGACATACATCCCGTTCGCCGCGCCATCTTCCAGCACTTTGGGCACAAGAAACAATCCCAGGCCGCGCGTGCCCTCCCCTTGCCCCGGCACACGCGCTGTCACCAACGCCAGGTCCGCCGTAACGTTCGAAGTGAACCATTTCTTGCCGTTCAACAACCATACGCCCTGCTGTGGGTCTAGTGGCGTCGCCGTCGTCTCATTCGCCCCCACATCCGCCCCGCCCTGAACCTCCGTCACAAACTGTGCGCCGGTGAAACAAGTGTCGTAGTCGGGGTCCAGCAAGCGCGGCAAGTAGCGCGCCTTCAGTTCATCGCTGCCGGCGCGCTGCAAGGTTTTGATCAGCCCGGCCGTGCAGGCCAGCGGGCAATTGTGCCCGGCCTCGCCATTCTGCGAGGAAATATAGAAGAGGGCCAGGGCTAACAGGTTGCTGGCGGGTTGTTCGTAGACCTGCATCGCGCCGGAGCCATAGATCAGGCGACCCGCTTGATGATAGGCCGGGTGATATTCGACCTCTTCCACCCGACGGCCAACCCCATCGTAGCGCGCCAGGCGGGGCAGGTTCTCCTTTTGGTTGGATAGCCGCGCCGCCACATCCAGGTCGGTGGCCGCCACATGCCCGAAGCGATACAGTTGGGGCAGGTGCGCGCGATACGTCTCCAAACCCCAATGAAATTCTAGTGTGCGCTGCAAATTGAGATCGGCCGCCAGAAAGTTCTGCGGCTGGGCTGCCTCCCAGACGGCCAACTGGTCATAACCTTGCGTCATGGCCGAGCCGTTGGAGCCATTTTGAACGGTCTTGTTCATGCGTACCCCCGTCGTGCCGCCGGCGCCGCCGGCGCCGGGAGCAATGCGAATTTGTCGCCAACTGCATTGCTTCATTGTATCAGACAGCCGTATAATTAACGATCAGGTCGGCCGCATCCCGACATTCACCGTTCTAACCGCACGGCGCGGACGCCGTCGGCAGCAAAAACGTCCGATGTCTAATTGATTGCCGACTCAACACCCTGGATATCAGCATGATTCTTCTGGAGGATTACCCTATGTTTCGTAACTCTTGGCTTGTCGCCGTCTGCCTGAGCGTGTTAAGCGCGTTGTTTTTGGCCCGGGGCGCAAGCGCACAGTCGGCCGCCGGCATTGACGCCAGCGGCTACGATTATTATTTAACCGGGAACGCCGGGGACGTGGTAAGAACTACCACACCGGGCCTCGTGTTGGCGGGCGGCGGCACCGATGTGGACGAGGCCATGCTCTGGCTCCTGCAACGGTCGGGCGGCGGCGACATCATGATCATCCGCACCTCCGGCTCCGATGGCTACAATCAATATCTCTATGACATGGCTCCGGTAGACTCCGTCGAGTCCTTTGTCTTCAAAACGCGCACAGCCGCCACCAAGCAGAGCATGTATGACAAGCTGATGACGGCCGACGCCCTCTTCATCGCCGGCGGCGACCAGTATGATTACATCCGCAAGTGGCAAGGAACGCTGGTGGAACAGGCTATTCACGATCTGTTGGCGCGCGGCGTGCCTATCGGCGGCACCAGCGCCGGGCTGGCTATTCTGGGCGACGTGATCTACTCGGCCGCCAACGGCTCCGCCTACTCGGATGAGGCTTTGGCGAATCCCTATAACCGCTACATGACGTTTGAGCCGAACTTTCTGGACATCCCGTTGCTGGCGAATCTCATCACCGACACCCACTTTGCCGAACGGGATCGCATGGGGCGGTTGGTGGCTTTTGTGGCCCGTCTGATGCAGGACGGTCTGAGTAGTCAGGCGCGCGGTCTGGGCGTCAGCGAGCAAACCGCCGTGCTGGTGGAACCGAACGGCAGCGCCCGCGTGGTGGGGGTGGGCAACGCCTATTTCCTGACGGCGCCGGGTATGCCGGAGCGCTGCGTGGCGCGCAAGACGTTGACCTATTTGAATGTACCGGTCTATCGCCTGAGCGCCGGGCCGGGCGCGTTTAATTTCAACACCTGGACGGGCACAGGCGGCTTAGCTTATACGCTGACGGCGCAGAACGGCATATTGACGGCCAGCAAGCCGGGCGGGCCGTATTAGGCTTGTATCCCGCCCGACTCTGGATTGCGGTCAGGCAGCCGGTATAGGCCGGCGACGGGAGCCGCTGTGTCGGCGGCTCCCGTCGCCTTTCATCTCTCGCCGTCGGCTTGCTCGATGAGGGTCAGCACGGCCAGAACGTTGAGGAGGGTTTTAGGGACGAAGGAGGAAAGGGTAGCGTATTCCTGGTCTTTGGCGAGATCGGCCGAACGCTCCGAGCAATGCGCGTTGGCCCCATTCGGCCCCAGGCCATCCAGGGTCGGCAGCGTCGCCCACAGGTAATTGCCGTCGCTCAAGCCGCCGCGCGCCTCCCGCGTGACCTGATAACCCAGGCGTTCCCCGGCCGCTCGCCATAGCGCCAGCAACCTTTCGGTGGCGGCGTTAGCCGGCCAGGGCGGCATCTGGCGTTCGATTTCCACCCGCACCCGGCAGGCATAGCCATTGAGTGGGCTTTTGACCGTGGAGAGGTCATTCAGCCCCAACATTTGCGCCACACCCTGCTCATACACGGCCTTGTCAAACGCCCGCATCTCCACCAACGCCGTCGCCAGGTGCGGCACGCGGTTGACCACCGTCCCGCCCGACAGCACGCCTACATTGAAGGTCAGGTTGCGCGCATAGTCGGTGAAGCCGGCGATGCGCTGCACCACTTCGGCCATCTGCACCAGGGCGTTGGCCCCTTCCCCGTGGGATGTGCCCGCGTGCGAGGCCTTGCCTTCCACCGTCACACGGTAGACCGCCATGCCCTTGCGCTGCCCCACCAGCCAGAACTCCTGACCGACTAGATAACCGCCTTCAAAGACCAGGCAAGCCAGCCCATTCTCGCGCAGGCGTTCCAGGCATAGTTCGCCAAAGTCCAGGCTTTCCGTCTCTTCGGAGGCGTCCAGCAAAATCACCCAGGTAACCGCTGCAAAAGCGGCCGGGGCGAAGCGCTGCAAGGCGTCTAGCAACATATAGATGCCCAGCGTACCGCCTTTGATATCCACCGTGCCGGGGCCATATAACCGGTCACCTTCGATGCGCCAGTGGAAATCGTTTTGGATTTCATCCTCCGGCGGGAAGACGGTGTCCAGGTGGGCCACCAGGCCGATTTTGCGCCCGCTGCGCCCACGGCGGGTGAGCACCACATGGTTGCCGAAAGCGGGGTTGCGTGACGGCACATATTCTGCCGCAAAACCCAGTTCAGCAAACAGCGCCGCCGTCATCTCTCCCAGGCGGTTCACGCCCTCGCGATTGGCCGTGAAGGAATTGACCCCCACCCAGCTTTCCAGCAGCGCCAGATAATCCGGCAACCGCCCCTCCAGATGCGTCCGCACATCATCCATCAGCATACGTATCTACCCTACCTTACCTAGCGTCTATTCATCACTCACAGGCTTCTTGTGAGCTTGAGCCCTATTATACACTCTCTATTCGCTGCGGCCGGTGGAATGGTGGCGCGCATCTGGAATGTTTCCATGTCGCATAATTGTAGCGCGGATTGGCAAAGGGGGCGGCACGGTGGGGGCGCCGGCCGCCGCGGAAAAAGAAGAAGGCATCGGCCGCAGCTACAGCCAAAATTTTGCGGCGACCCGCTACGCGGGGCAGGGTGGGGCCACTGACCCACACAGGAAAACAGCAAAAGCAGACAGAAGATCAGAAAACAGAAGCCCAGGAGATCACGAGCCTGGGGCGGAGGCACACCGGAACCCGACGCTGTAGTAACTGCCCGTCGGCGTAGTGCCATTCCGGTTGGCGGCGCGGAGGTTGTTCCAATTGTTGTCCCACGAGCCGCCCCGCACCACCCTCCAAGTGCCCGTGTCCGGCCCAAGCGGATTGGCATCGAGTGAGGTCTTGTAGTACGTGTTCAAATGCCAGTCGTTGACCCCTTCCCAGACATTGCCCGCCATGTCTAACGCGCCTACCCAACTCGCTCCTTCCGAGTAACTGCCCACATCGGCCGGTCGGCCAACACAATCAGAAAAGTTCGCTAACTGACATGACGGGGCTTGATCACCCCAGGGATACAACCAATTCTCCAGGCCGCGCGCCGCATATTCCCATTCCGCTTCAGTGGGCAGCCGCGCCCCGGCCCACTGACAATAGTTATAGGCGTCTTGCCAGGTCACGCCTACCACCGGTTGGGTTTGCCCATTATAATCCGTATCGGCGGCCAAAGCGGAAGACTCACAGTCGCCGCCGTTGACGCATTGGGCGTATTGAAAGTTGGTAACTTCAAACTTATCCATCCAAAAGGCGTCCAGTGTGACGTCATGCGCCGGTTTCTCATCGCTATAAGCGTCTGGGTCGGCGTCCGTGCTGCCCATGGTGAAAGTCCCAGCCGGGACGAAGACCATCACCACTGCATCTTTCTCGCGGGTACTCTCTGTGCCGGGAGCCGGCGTAGGGAGCAGTGAAGGGATTGGCGTGGACGTCGCGGAGGGGGTCAAGGCAGGCGGCGTGTCAGTGGGTTGAGGCGTGGGGGTAAGGCTGGGGCCTGCAGGCGCAGGTTGCGTTAGGGTAGCTGTCGGCGTATCAGACGGGGGTGTAACGGCGTTAACCACGGCCACAGCCGCCGTCAGGGTGACAGTATCCTTCTCGCCGCAGCCCGGCAGGTGAATGCGGACCATGAGCGTATCTTCCACCGGCAGGTCTGGGGCTTGATAGACAGCCTGCAGAGAATTGGAATCCTGGCCAGGTGTGGTTTGGCCCAGGCGCGCGCTCCAATCATAAACCAGATCGGTCGGCTGGTTCTGTTTCAGTGTCACGGCAAAGGTTTTTGCGCCGCCCAATGCCACCGTCGTTCGCGCCGGTTCCAGCCCTTCCACGCCGCGCACAGTACAGCCGTTCCCTAACGAGTCGTCGGTGATCCAGAGACCCAGCGCCGACAAGGCAAAAGCGGCCACAGCTACCCATAGGGCTGTACGTGGGGAGGGGCGTCCCAGAACGGTGGATAGGTAATTGGTGAGAACTGCGAAAATCACGGCGATAGCCGCTGCCAGAAGAAGTTGCCAGGTCGCCATAAGGCACGCTCCATTGCGTTTGAGCCGCACGTAATTGTGACACATCCGAGGCGTGGGCACAAGGGCGGAAAGGGGATTGAGTAGTCAGGGGCGGCGCGGTGGGACACCGACCGCAGCATGGAGGCGGGGCGGCGCGGCGAGGACACCGGCCGCAGCAGGAGAGGCGGGTGGGCGCGGGCAAGTGATGTATAATGGCAAGCGATAAGAACAGACTGGCATGAAAGGCGACAGGAGCAGGTATGGGCGGCGTGATCGCGGCGGGTAGTCAGATGACGGCGGAGGCGGGGGCGGCGATGTTGCGGCAGGGCGGCAACGCGGTGGATGCGGCCGTGGCGGCGGCGTTTGCCTCGTTTATCGCCGAGATGGGAGTAGTGCATTGGGGCGGCAGCGGTCTGGCCCAGATTTACGACCCGGCTCAGGGGCATAGCGTGGTGTATGACTTTTTCAGCAACATGCCGGGCCTGGGGCGCGAGCGGCCGGAGAAGCTGGATTTTGAGCGCGTGACGATTGATTTCGGTTCGGCCAAGCAAAGCTTTTATTTGGGTCGGGGGTCGGTGGCGGCGCCGGGCAACCTCTTCGGCCTGTGCCGCATGGCGGCCGACTACGGCTCGCTGCCGTTGCCGACTTTGCTGGAGCCGGCGCTGAAGCTGGCGCGACAAGGTTTTACAATTTCTCCCTTCCAGGCGGAGACGAGCCAATTGTTGGCCCCGCTGTACACCCACACAGCGGGGATGCGCGCCATCTACCAGCGACAGGGCCGATTGGTGCAGGCGGGCGACTCTGTCTTTGTGCCGGATTTGTATGCGACCCTGCAACAGTTGGCGGAGGAAGGGGAAGCATTCTTGCGCCACGGGGCGTTGGGCCGGGCGTTGGTGGCAGACCAGGCAGCGCACGGCGGTTTGATCACGGCGGCCGACCTGGCGCAGTATACGGTGGCGCGGGCCGCGCCAATCCGTGTGCCGTATCGCCAGTTTGAGATTTTGTTGCCGCCGCCCTGCTCGTCGGGGGGGGTGTTGCTGGCGTTCGCCTTTCACGTGCTGGCGGCGTTTGAGGTGGACAAGCTGGGGGTGGGTTCGGCCGATTATTTGCAACTCCTCACCGAAGTCATGGCCGCCGCCACCCGCGCCCGCGCCGCCTGGGAACAAGCCCTGGCCGCCGGTGAGGCTGCGGCGGCCGTAGACGCCTTCCTGCACCCCGACGCCATCGCGCCCTATATTGACGAAGTGCGCACGGCTCTGCGCCGGGGCGCTCCCTCGCCCATCGGCCCGGAACCCAAAGCGCCGGAACATACCAGCCATTTGAGCGTGATTGACAGCCGGGGCATGGCCGTCAGCCTGACCACCACCGCCGGCGAATCAGCCGGTTATGTCGTGCCCGGCACCGGGTTTATCCCCAACAACATGCTGGGCGAAGAAGACCTCAACCCGCACGGCTGGCACCAATGGCAACCCGGCCGGCGCATCCCCACCATGATGGCCCCGACGATTGTGCTGCTCGACGGCCGGATTCGGCTGGTGACAGGCAGCGGCGGCAGCGCGCGCATTCGCAGCGCCATTCTGCAAACCATCAGCCACCTGCTGGATCAGCGCCTGCGCCTGGATGAGGCGGTTAACCGGCCGCGGGTGCACCTGGATAATGATGGCGTGTTGCAATGTGAAGGGGGGTACGACGCGGCAGCGGCGGCGACGCTGGCGGAGCGCGGTTATGCGGTGAATCGCTGGCCGCGCCAGGGCATCTATTTTGGCGGGGCGCATTCGGTGTCGCGCACGCCGGAAGGCCGGCTGGTGGGGGCGGGCGACCGGCGACGGGAGGGGGCGACGGCGTAGGGTAGGCGCGCCTAAGTGCTTTGATGTCAACCCGGGTCAGGACTTGGCAAGGCGAGGCTGACGGTGATAACATCTGCTAAACATCCTGGATGACGTAAAGGCGATTATGTTTGAAGCCGTCGGCAACATGCACATGCACACTCCCTACTCCGATGGGGAGAAATGGCACGCCGGCATTTCGGCCGATGCGATCGCGGCCGGCCTGGATTTCATCCTTGTTACCGACCATAACCTGTGGGTAGACGGCATCGAAGGCTATGTTGAGACGGAACGGGGGCGGGTGTTGGTGCTGGTGGGGGAAGAAGTGCATGATGTGCGGCGCGATCCCCAATGCAACCACATGCTCATTTACGGCGCGGAGCGGGAGCTATCCCTCTTCAATACCGACCCGCAGCGCCTGATCAACGAAGCCGCGCAGCAACCGGGCGCGCTCTGCTTTCTGGCGCATCCCCATGAGTTAGACTTGCCTCTCTTTGGCGGCAAGCCTGACCTGGGCTGGAAAGATTGGGATATTCACGGCTACGCCGGCCTGGAAATCTGGAACTATATGTCCAGTTTTGCCAATGAATTGGCGCGCCGGCTGCCGCCTGACGCTCAGGACAATCTGTGGAATAAACTGCGCGCCCTGCGCGTGGCGCTCAATCCCGCCCGGTATATCACCGCCCCGGAAGCTGAGACGTTGGCGAAATGGGACGAACTGCTGGCGCAAGGGCTCCGCGTCGCCGCGATCGGCAACAGCGATGCTCACGCCACGCCCATGCACCTCGGCCCCCTACGCCGCCCCATTTTTCCGTATGAATTTCTCTTTCGGGCGATTAACACCCATATCCTCACCCGCGAACCGCTCAACGGCGACTTGGGCCACGACAAAGCGCTGATCCTGCAAGCCCTGGCCCAAGGCAATGCCTGGGTGGGTTACGATATGGCGCACCCCACCAAGGGTTTCCGCTTCACCGGTCAGGGCGTCAACAAGGGCGTCATGGGAGATGAAGTGCGCCTGGATATGGGGGCCACTTTACAAGCCTCGGCTCCTCGACCCTGTAACCTGCGTCTCATCCGCTACGGCCAGGTGGTGGCTCAGGCGGCCAACACGGCCAACTTGACCTATACGCCTGTGGACCCCGGCGCTTACCGGGTTGAAGGCACGCTGGCATTTCAGGGGCGCGAACGGGGTTGGATTTACAGTAATCCTATTTATTTGAAATAGTGTTAGAGTGCATAGGCGCATGACTTATGCACCCATACACGCATGCAGTTATACACTTGTCCAGCCTATGTTCAATCTTGTGCGCGGCGCTTTTCGGTATGGCATGGTTGCTCTAGTCATTGGGCTAGGCACGGTGGTGATTTTGCTAACGGGTTGGCTGCCGTGGCGCGTGCAAGGGGCGCGGCCGTGTAGTTGGGTGGCGACGGGAATGAGCCGTCTCTTTTTATGGGTGTTCAATATCCGGCTCACGTGCGAGGAGCCGGAGAAGTTCCGCCGGCATAGCGGTTTCATTTTCCCCAATCACACCTCGTATCTGGACATTGTGGTATTGATGAGCATTTTCCCGATGCGCTGGTTGGCGGCGGCGGAGATCGGGCAATGGCCGTTTATCGGCCGAATCTCCCGCTCCATTGACACCGTCTTCGTTCAACGTGAGGACAAGAATTCCCGCACCACCACCCGCGCCGCCCTGGCCGACGTCGCCCTATTCCCGCCGATATGCCTGTTCCCGGAAGGCGGAATCGTGCCCGATCAAACGCTAGGGCCATTTCGCTACGGCGCTTTCGAGATTGCCCGGGCGCAAGGCGCCGCCTACCTCCCGGCTGCCATCGTCTATGTGGAGCATGATATATTGGCCTGGCGAACCGATCTCGACGAGAGTGTCATGGCCGCCGCCTGGCGCGTGGCCTGCCAACCCCGGCCGTTGCACGCCCATCTCGTGGCTTTGCCTCCCGTGCAACCCGGCCCGGAGGACGATCCCCGCGTCCTGGCCGCCGCGGCGCACGGCGCTATCTGGGGCGCGCTGCAAGCAGCCTATGCCGGCCAGTCCCCGCCCGCCTCAAACTAAGGCTATTACCCAACGCCTTCGCCCTCACCCTCTCTCACACGACCTGCCAACCGAGTCAACACCAAATTCCCCCACCGATCCACCACCGCCTGCCAGCCGGGCGGGATCACCGTGGTGGTGTCATACTGAAAGACAATCGCCGGACCAGTCAGATGGTGGTCGGGGGCGAGGTGTTCGCGCGCGTAGAGCGTGGTCAGGCGCGCCTGACGGTGGAAAAAGACCAGCCGACGCCCAACGACGGCAGCCTCCGGCCCCATTTGACTCGGCGGCAACAGAGGCAAGGCCGGGGGAATAATCGGCGCAGCGGCGGTCAGGCGCAAGGTCACGATCTCAACCGCGGCCTGGGGTTGGTCATAGCCATAGCGTTGCCGGTGCGCGGCGTGGAAGGCCGCGATTAAGGCGTCGGCGGCATCGGCCGAAATGGTCAGTTCATGCGATTGGCCGACGTAACGCATGTCGGCCGCCCGACGTAGCCGCACCTGCGGATGGCCTTCGGCGGTCATGGCGGCGCGGGCCTGAACCGCCAGGGGCGCGAACTGGGCATCCAACCAGGCTGTCAGCGCCGCGGGGTCTGACAACCAGGCGGCGGATTGAAGGACGGTTTGAGAGAAATCCATGGTTGGAGACGCCGCCAGCAGGCCGAGAGCCGAGAGGACGCCGGGCGTCAGGGGGACCAGGACGCGCGGAATTTGCAGACCTTCCGCCAATTCACAGGCGTGCAACGGCCCTGCGCCGCCGAACGCAACCAGGGTGAAGGCGCGGGGGTCGTAGCCGCGCTCAACCGAGATGGCGCGGATGGCCCCTTCCATGACGGTGTTCGCCACCTGCAGAACGGACCAGGCAGCGGGGGCGGCGGCAGCCGCCCCCCCCGCCCCCCCCACGCCCGC
>JAYRVN010000048.1:0-3062 GCA_041918535.1 Chloroflexota bacterium | reverse complement strand
TGGCCCCGCGCGCTACCGCCCGACAATGATGGATCATCTGATCCATCGTCACCGGCAACGTGGAATCCAACCCAAGCATCACCATGCCCAGCGAATCGCCCACCAGCAGTGTGTCAATGCCGGCCTTGTCCACCAGCAGCGCCGATGAATAATCATAGGCTGTCAGCATGGTGATCGGCGTGCCGGCGGCCTTCTTTTTCTGCAAATCTAAAACGGTGACTTTGACGTCTCTGGCTTGCGTTTGTGCGCTCATCTTTATCTCCCCTCCGCCTGGGTCAGCCAACGGAGTTAAACGAGTGAGTCCGGTCGGTTGACCCGCTAGCTTATTGGGTTTTGGCTCCCCGGCACTGCCGCTGTGAGGTTTGCGCCCCAGGCGTTGGTCACCGGTTTGGTCGGACACCTCAGGGCGGCTGTTGATAGGGCTGCCCGATGCTTGTATTCTAACAAGAATCGCCCGGTCGGGGGTGTTTGTGCGCGAGATTTAACGGATATTTTTATCAGTCAGGCATCGTGGCGGTGTGGCCAATGGCGCATCAGCGTGCCGCCGTCGGTGAAGCTGAGCGGCAGGAAGGCGCCAAGCGTAAAGACCAGCAGATTATCCAGGCAGGCAAAGAGGGCGACATACCAGGCAACTCCGCCGTTTGAGCTCAAAAGCAGGGCCAGCAAGCCCCAGACCAACGCTGCCAGGGCGCTGGCCGGCGCGCCGCCAAGAGCGCGTTGGATGTGGACGGAAGAGGGCAGGGCAGGTTCGTCTTTGGGATAGACGGATTGCCCTAACGGGCCAATGAGTCTGATGCCGATCATGGGGTAGCCGGTTCGACGGGCCGCTCGGGCATGGCCCAGGTTGTGCACGATTTCAGACAGGGTGTGCAGAAACGAGGCGGCCAATCCGCCGACGACGGCTGCCGCGAAGGGAAGGTCTAGCCACAGACGACCGGCGAGGGCCAGGATCAGCCATAGAACGAGCAATGAAATGCCGGCTGATGGATGGGCGGTGAGGGTGAGTGAACCGATTCGGCCGATTCGACGCGAAGAACTCATAGTTTACCTCGAAAGTCAAGTTACTCATGTATACCACGCCTTCTAATCTTACCGCAAAACTTACGAGCAACCTTACCATTCTAATCTTTCACGGAAATTACATGGCGAATTACCCGTCTGACAATTGATCCAAAACGCACTATCAGGTAGGATAGGTCTGTCCGGCCGACTGATGCGGCCGGTATATGCCCGCCTTGCGTTGACGCAGGCACAGAGGCGGGCCGGCTGGAGTAATTTAGATGACATTGCCTTCACTTGAGACTATCGCCTCATACGTAACTATAGTTTTTGCCATCTTGGGGGCGATCACGGCTGCCTTTTGGTTGAGCCTGGTGATCTGGGCATTTCGTGATATGCGCTTGCGCTCGCGAGACCCTTTCGCCCAAATCCTGGCCGCTATCCTGGTGGCTGCTTTGCCGTTTGTGGGCATTGTGGTCTACCTCATCTTGCGACCGCCGGAAACGCTGGCCGAACGGTATGAGCGTTCTTTGGAAGAGGAAGCGTTGCTACAGGAGATTGAAGAACGGCCTGCCTGTCCCAAGTGTAGCCGCCAGGTGGACGGCAAGTGGGTGATCTGCCCGTATTGCCATGCCCAATTGCAAAAGCAATGTCCTCACTGTCTGAATACGCTAGAACTGGCCTGGACGCGCTGCCCGTTCTGCGCGGTGGCGCAACCTGCCCAGGCGCCGCCCTTCCGCGTGTTACGTCCGGTGACGATCGAAGCGCCTGCGGCCATCCCAGCCATGCTTACAGGCTCAGAAAACGGGGCCTATCGTCGTCGTTACCGCACCGCGCCTGTAAACGGCAATGGGGCTGCCAGACAACCCCACGCCGCCCCCAGCAAGTTTATTGTCGGCGACACACAGCCCACCGTGATTCACATGCCGGCCGCTGTGCAGGTTGCCAGTCGCAATGGGGATGGGGAAAACGGCAGTATAGACGCCACCATCTTTCGTGAACCGGAGCATAAAAGCAGCAGTAACAGCAAGTAGCCGGCCGCGCTCATTCGACAATGAGGCCCATCAGGTCTGCCTTGCCAGCCGGGTATTGCGGGTTAAGTTGGCGTAGCGTCTCCACCAGGATGCGCGTAACGGCCAGGTCGCGATACCAGTTGTGGTTGGCCGGAATAATGTGCCAGGGGGCCAAGGGCGTCGAGCAGTGGGTGAGCATCTCGGCGTAGGCTGCCGTATAGTCATCCCATTGGCGGCGTTTGGCCAGGTCTTCCAATGAAAACTTCCAATGCTTGGCCGGGTCATCAACCCGTTCTTGAAATCGTTGCCGTTGCTCGTCTTTAGAGATGTGCAGGTAGAATTTGAGGATGGTCGTGCCGGTTTCACTGAGCAGCTTTTCAAACTGATTGATCTGTTCGTAGCGCGCTCGCCAGATTGATTCGGGCGCGAGTTGATCCACGCGCACGATGAGAACATCCTCGTAATGGGAGCGGTTGAAGATGCCCCACATGCCATTGGGGGGTACGGCCCGGTGAATGCGCCAGAGGAAGTCATGGGACAGTTCTTCGCGGGTGGGGGCTTTGAAGGCGGTTACCTGGACGCCTTGCGGGTTGACGCCTCTGAAGATGCTGCTGATGGTTCCATCTTTGCCGCCGGCATCCATGGCTTGTAGGACGATCAGGAGCTTGCGATGGCCGTCGGCATACCAACGGGCTTGCCATTCGATCAATTCCTGACGCAACTCTTTGAACTCGGATTCGGCCGAATCCTTGTCAATTCCCCAGCCCTTGCCCGAAGTGGGCCGCTCCGCCAGATCAACCACCTCGCCGGGTTCCACCCGATGTCGTTTTAGCGCGTCGCTACTCATCCTATCACTCCTTGCGTTCAACCGAAAATTGTAGCCAAGAATCCACAGAAACGAATGTCCGCCTGCGCTCCCATGTCATGCTTGCCTGACCGGCCATCACTGATTGCCTTGGCTTTTGGTTAGGCCGGCCGGTCAGGGTGTGGCGGCGTTCAACAAACTGGTCAGATAGGTAACCCGTTGGCTAATGGCCCTGGCTTCGTCCG
>JAYRVN010000047.1:0-5692 GCA_041918535.1 Chloroflexota bacterium | reverse complement strand
GTGAGGCCGTTTATCGCGTCATGGACGAAATGGCGGAGTTGGTCGTCCGTGGGGTGGACGTCAGCGGCATGATGCCCGATTTTGAACATCACCTGACGCTCTGCCATTGCTGCCGGAGTGAATGGGAAGCCTTGCTGGCGATTATCCACGGCAGTCAGAACCCCGCGTGACTGCCCCGTTACTCCGCCGACCCGGCAACGCCGCAGGCATATTCTCCTGGCCTTACGCCTCCCCATTACCCAGATAAGCCCCGAGGGCGCACAGGAATTCGGTTATGCGATTATTGATATTGGGCGGAACCCTCTTTCTTGGGCGTCATCTGACTGAGATCGCCTTGCGCCAGGGGCATGCAGTTACCCTTTTCAACCGGGGTCGCACGCAGCCAACGTTGTTTCCCCACCTTGAGCAGTTACGGGGAGACCGTCGCGCCGGCGATCTGGCGGCGCTGGTAGGGCGTGATTGGGATGCCGTCATTGACACCTGCGGCTATGTGCCGCGTGAAGTGCAACAAGCGGCCACCTGGCTGAGCGATCAGGTTGACCACTACACCTTTATCTCGACGCTATCGGTGTATAGCGACGAATCAACCCCAGGCCAGGACGAGACCGGCGCGGTCGGGACGCTCGCCGATGAAAGTATCGAGACGGTGAACGGCGAGACCTACGGCCCCTTAAAAGTGTTGTGCGAACGGGCCGCGTTGACGGCTTTGCCGGGGCGGGCGCTGATCATTCGACCCGGCCTCATTGTCGGGCCGCATGACCCGACGGATCGGTTTACCTATTGGCCGGCGCGGGTGGCGCGGGGCGGTTCCATCCTGGCCCCCGGCCGGCCGGATCAGCCGGTGCAGTTTATTGACGTGCGCGATCTGGCGGAATGGATTATGCATCTGGTTGAACACAGCATCACCGGCATTTTCAACGCGGCCGGGCCGGAACGCCCGTTGCCGATGAAGACGTTCCTGGAGCAATGCCAGGCTGTCGCCGGCAGCCAAGTTGATTGGGTCTGGGTGGATGAGGCTTTTTTGTTGCAGCAGGCGGTCGGCGCTTTTGTAGAAATGCCGTTGTGGGTCCCGTCAGCGTATCAAGCCTTCAATACATTTCGTTTTGAACGGGCGATGGCGGCGGGTCTGGTGCATCGGCCGATTCTGGAAACTATCCGCGATACCCTGGCCTGGCAAGCCGGCCGCGCCGCCGACCATGTTTGGCGCGCCGGCCTCAGCCCCGCCCGCGAGATGGAACTCCTGCGCGCCTGGCGCGCGCGGGAGCAGGCGTGAGCAAACTCTCACGCTTGACCAGCCGGCAGAGGAAAAAGCCGTCCTGGACGGCGTCGGGCAAAATACGCACGGCGTGGCGCAAGTCCGGGTGATAGGTCTGGGTTTGCCAATGCGTCAGGCCGGGTTGGACATGCGGCCAGGGGAGATCAATCGGCCGAATCGCCACCTTTTCTCCCACCCGCCGCAAGACATCGCTGACCACGGCCTCATTCTCCTCCGGCGCAAATGAGCAGGTACTGTACACCAGCGTTCCCCCCGGCTTGAGGCTGTATAGCGCCGCCAGCAATAACCCTCGTTGTTTGTGCGCCGTCTCCTTGATTTTGCGCAGACTCCAGTACGCCCAACTGAGCGGATTGTGCCGGTCGAAGCGCGCCTCGGAGGAACAAGGCGCATCCAGCAAAACCCGGTCGAAAACCTCCGGCCAGCGTCGGCCGGCAGCCCGACCATCCACCCGATAAGTCTCCACCCAGGGCGCGCCATGGCGTTGCAGCGTGGCCTTGAGTTTGTAGAAGCGGTCGGCGATCGGTTCTACGGCGGCCAGACGACCGGTTGGGCCGATAACGGCTGCCAGTTGCAGGGTTTTGCCGCCGGGGGCAGCGGCCAGGTCTAGCACCGTCTCGCCGGATTCGGGGGCCAGAGCCGGCGCGGCTGACAGGCTGGAGAGGTTTTGCAAGTAAATGTGGCCGGCATAAAAATCGGCCGATTCCGTTAACGCTCGCCGTTGTTCCGGTTCCACCAAATACACGTCCGTCAGCCAGGCCACGGGCGTCAAGCGAAAGCCTTGCGCAATCAACGCGGCATAACTGTCGGCCGTCGGCCGGGTGAACGGGTTCAGGCGGACCGCGGTCGGTTTCACGGCGGCGAAACTGGCCAGGCAATTCGCCAATTCCTCCGGCGGCGCAATGGCGGCCAGACGCGCCACAAAAAGGGGCGGCAGCGGCGGTAATTCGTCAGACATGCCACCCAATTGTAGCGTGATCGGCAGTCGTCTCTCAACTCCAGGCCAAATCTGACCCGCTGCCGATCTACCCGAAATAGCAGGATTTGTTACACTTCGTCTGGGGTCGAAAAAACTGTCGGCGTCGGTGTTTGCGCCGCGCCTGACGGGGTTGCTTGACCCATTCATTGGCGCGGCATGCTCTGCCGGCAATAAAGAGGGTGATGTTTTCGGCCAACCTGTTATGGCGCACTAATCTCATAGCGGCTGTGTGTGTTGGGCTAATGCTAGGGTGCGCCGACAGTCGTGGGTCGGAATCGGCCGATTCCGCAGCCATAACACCGACCGTGCTTCTCCCCACCCCCGCGCCCTTGCCCACCGTGGCCGCGCCCGCTCCCAGCCTGACGTCCACCACGACGCCCACCGCCACCCCCACGTCTTCGCCAACGCCCACAGTTACCCTAACGCCCACAGTTACCCCAACGCCCACAGCTACCCCAACGCCCACAACTACCCCAACGCCCACCCAGCCGCCGCCCTTGCCCAATTTCGCCTGTCGCTCCCGCGCTGCCTTGAGCGCGGCGCAACCTACCTGGCTGGCTCGCAGCGGCCCCTGGCCGCGCCCCGCCGCCTCCGCCTATGTCTTCTCCACAGGCTACCGCGGCGCGCCGCCCCTGGCGCATCTCGGTTTTGACGTGGAGGGCGCGCCCGATCATCTGGCAGTGTTGCTCGATGTGTTGGATGCGCGGCAGGTGAAGACAACCCTGTTTATCCTGGGATCGTGGGCGCAAACGTATCCTGAATGGGTGACGGAGTTTGTCGCGCGCGGGCATGAACTGGCTAACCACGCCTATACCCATCGGGATTTGACGACGCTGGATTCGGCCGAAATCCTGCGCGAACTTAACCAGACCGAAGCTCTAGTCCAAGACCTCACCGGTCAATCCACCCGCCCCTGGCTGCGCCCCCCTTACGGCGCCTTATCTGATCTCACTGTCAACGCCGCTCTTGACGGCGGTTGGACCACCATTTCCTGGTCCGGCAGCACCGAAGATTGGCGCGCCAATCAGGATGAAGATCGGCTGTGTCGCACACTACTGGCCGGTCTCTTTCCGGGCGCAATCCTATACACCCACACCGGTCGCCCGGAAATCCCCGCCGTCGTGGATCGTTTCCTCGGCGAAGCCCAGGCGCGTGGCTTCACCGTTGTGCCATTGTCCATCTTTATGTCCGACGATCCCACACCCTGGCTGACGTCCCACTAAGCCGCCCTATAACCATCATTCCCATTACCACAGGTGACACCATTTCTCTACCTACCGTTTACCCCATTCGAAAGCGACTGCGCCTCATCTGGCTGGCGCCGGCGCTGCTATTGATCGCCTGCGCCGGTCGCGCCCAATCCACCCCGGCGCTTCCCACCAGCCTGGCGGTCACGCCCATCGTCGCCACGGCGATTCCGACCGCCACGCCGTCGCTCACACCGACACCGACACAGGCGCCGACACTGACACCGACGGCCACGCCCACGGCAACGGCCACAGCCAGCGCCACGCCGCCGCCAACCGCTGCGCCCACCGCCACACCCACCCCCGGCCCCGGCGCGTTATTCTATAGCCTGCCCCTGACGCCCGGCGACCCACAACCCATTCTCAACCGCTTCCGTATCCTCTCCCTCTACGGCCACCCCAGCACCGAGGTACTAGGCCCGCTAGGTATGCCCGACCGCGACGCCATGATCGCCTATCTATGGCAATGGGCAACCGACTACCAGGCGCAACTGCCCGACGAACGCATCATTCCAGGCCTACACTTCATCGGCACGGCAGCCAACCGCTATCCCGGCGAAGATGGCTTATACCGCCGGCAGACCCGCCTGGACCTCATTCAGGAGTGGATTGACCTGGCTGAAGCGAACCAATTCATGTTCTTCATTGACATCCAGCGCGGCCTGGCCCCCCTCGACTGGGAGTTTGATCGCATCGAGCCGCTGTTGCATTACCCCTTCGTGCATCTGGCCATTGACCCGGAATACTCCATGGATGAGGGCGAGGCGCCACGCGAAGACCTGGGACATTATCATGCTGAAGATATCAATTGGCTACAGGAGCAATTAGAAGCGATTGCGCTCGAAATCGGTATGAACAAGATTCTTATCGTGCATCAATTTGAGTACAGCATGGTGCGCGAAAAAAGGGATATTCAGAATTACCCGCATGTCGAACTGGTGATTGACGCCGACGGCATCGGCATGCCCAGCAACAAACTGGCGGATTACAATCAGTATGCGGCGTTTGAGAATTTTGAATATGGCGGGATCAAGTTGTATGTCAACCATGACACCCCGCTCATGCCGATTGCGGACATTTTGCAGATTCGGCCGTTGCCGGTTATTTTTATCTACCAGTAATGGCGCTTTCGCCATGTTGCATCCGGCAGCGTGACCTTGCGCCGGCCTAGGAGCGATGACTATGCCCGGTATTTTATTCCTTTGGCTTCAGCCCTGGCGGCGGTGGGCGGTTGGCAGCGTCGTTGGCTTATACGCTCTGGCGGGGCTGACCGGTTGCGGCTATGTCCCGGAAACCCCGCAATATATCCACGACAGTCAGGGACGCGCGCTGGTTTTCCACGGCCTGAACACGAGTAACAGCGCCAAGTATGACCCCCAGCGTTTGCCCTGGATTACCGAACCGGATGTTGAACGCGAGGTCAAAAATTGGGGCTTTAATTTCGTGCGCTTGCTCATTTTCTGGGACGCCATCGAGCCGCAACCAGGGCAGATTGACACGGACTACCTGGATCAGGTGGCTGAGCGCGTGACCTGGTATACGGAGCGCGGGATGTATGTCATGCTGGACATGCACCAGGACCTCTATTCCGGCGTCTTTTTTGGCGACGGCGCGCCCGCCTGGGCAGTGGATACTTGTCGGCGGGATGAGAACGGCAACATCATCCGTTGTTTTGAACCGCCGACCGAGCCGCTTGATCCCTGGTGGCTGTTGTATGCGCACCCGGCGGTGATGACGGCTTTCGACAACTTTTGGGACTATGCGCATTTGCCGATGCTACAAGATCATTATTTCTCGGCCTGGCAAGCTGTGGCGGCGCGCTTTGCCGCTAATCCTGGCGTGATCGGCTATGACTTGATGAATGAGCCGTCGGGCGGCTCAAAATTGCGGCCGACCCAATTTGAACCGACACGGTTGCAACCTTTTTATGCGCGGCTGATCAGCGCGATCCGCGCGGTGGACACGGACAAATGGCTTTTCTATGAACCGCAGGCGTTAGGGGTCAGTTTTGGCTTGCCTTCCGCGCTAGGCGTGCTGGACGATCCACGGCCGGGCGAAAATCGGCTGGTGTATATCCCCCATTTCTACCCCGTTCGCGTGCATGAAGGGGGCGGGTTTGACGGCGATCTGAAGAGTTTCAAGGCATGGGCCAGGGCGCGCGCCGAGGAGTTGAACGGTCAATTGGCCCCTCTG
>JAYRVN010000046.1:0-3104 GCA_041918535.1 Chloroflexota bacterium | reverse complement strand
TGTGCGGCAACGCCGTGGTGTGGAAGCCCAGCGAGAAGACCCCGCTCACCGCCCTGGCCACGCAGGCGCTGTTCGAGCGGGCGCTCACCCGCTTCGGCCAGGATGCCCCGGCCCACCTGTGCCAGGTGGTCAACGGCCGCGCCGCCACCGGCCAGGCGCTGGTCGATCACCCGCAGGTGGCGCTGCTGTCGGCCACCGGTTCCACCCGCATGGGCCGAGCCGTCGGCCCGCGCGTGGCCGCGCGCTTCGGCCGCTGCCTGCTCGAGCTGGGTGGCAACAACGCCATCATCGTTGCGCCTTCGGCCGACCTGGATCTTGCCGTGCGCGGCATCGTTTTCGGTGCCTACGGCACGGCCGGCCAGCGTTGCACCACCACGCGCCGCCTGATCGTTCACGCCGATATTCTGGAGACGTTGCTACAACGGCTCACGGACGCCTACCGGCAGGTGCGCCTGGGCGATCCGCTGGCTTCGGGCACGTTGATGGGGCCGCTGGTGTCTGAGCGGGCGGTGCGTCAGATGCAGGCGGCGCTGGCTCAGGCGCAGGCGGAAGGGGGCGAGCTTGTCTGCGGCGGCAGGTTGCGACCGGAACTTGGGGCGCAATTCGTGGAACCGGCTATCGTCAAAATGCCGACCCAAACGCCCATTGTTTGCCGGGAGACTTTTGCGCCGATCCTGTATGTGTTGGCTTACCGCGATCTGGACGAAGCGATCCAATGGCAAAATGCTGTGCCGCAAGGCTTGTCCAGCGCCATTTTCACCGACAGTTTGCGTTCGGCCGAAACGTTTCTCTCTGTCGCCGGGTCTGATTGCGGCATTGCCAATGTCAACATCGGCACATCCGGGGCGGAGATCGGCGGCGCTTTCGGCGGGGAAAAAGAGACGGGCGGCGGACGTGAATCCGGCTCTGACGCCTGGAAGGCGTACATGCGCCGCCAGACAAATACCATAAACTGGTCGTCAGACTTGCCTCTGGCTCAGGGTATTCAGTTCGGCTAAGACGGCCGCCACCGCGCATAACTGGCCGGATCGTCTAGATCGATCAGAATCGCCTCGGTTTCCACAGCCAGATGATAGACGGCGCTCGGGCGGCGTTCCACCAGGTCGCGGGGGCGGCTGCCGGCGGGCAGGGCCAGCAATTCCGGCCAGTTCATTCGGCCGATTAACACGGGATTGCCCGCCTGCCCCTGAAAGACCGGCACGATGATCTCGCCCCGGTTTTCCTCAAAGGCGTCAACAATGGCGTTGAGCGTTGCCGTTGTGACCAGCGGTTGATCGCCCAGGATCACCAACGCCCCACGCGCCTCGGCCGGCAGACAGCGCAACCCGGCTTGAAGCGAGGAAAGCATCTCCCCGGCAGCGTAGGCCGGGTTATAGCAAACGGCGCAACCGGCGGCGCGAGCTAACTCGGCTATCGGTTCGGCCAGATGGCCGGTGACGACGACAACGGGCGTCACGCGCGCGCCGCGCACATGGCGCAAGGTCTGGCCCAGAACAGTCGTATCCCCCCAGGGGAGCAGCAATTTGGGGCGGCCCATCCGCCGGCTTTCCCCGGCGGCCAAAACAATGGCGGCAACCGTCAGCCGGGGGCGACGCTCAGACATCGGAGCCGATGATCAGAATGGGGCAGCGGGCCTGTAAGATGATGTCCTGGATCAAATTGATCAGGTGATAATCGGCGCTATCGGGACGAGGCAGCATGATCAGATCAATTTGGTGTTCGTGGGCGTAGGCGACAATGGATTCGGCCGAACCCTCCGGCTCCAATTCAATCTCGGCCACAACCTGCCCCGGCTGTAACTGGGCGTGCAAGCCTTTTAGCTCGGTGAAGAGCGCCTCACCGGCGCTGAACGATTCATCCACCACCGGCTGAACGCGCAATAGGTGCAGATCCGCCCCGTCATCGCGCGCCATACTTAGAGCCGATCCCAAAACGGGCCCCAACGTGGTTGGGCCGATAAACGGCATCAACAGATGTTTATACTTGATCATCGCGCCTCTGTTAGCAGCCCCGCGCCGGTTTATGCCGAAGTCGGCGGCCGGCGCGCTGGGCAATTGGAACAACCTCTCCCTGCCAGGGCAGAAAAATCACACAAATTCGGCCGAATCACCCCTGATCCTGCCGAATATGTGATTTTTGTCACTATCGCTTCTCACTCTGATACCTTATCATATTAGCAGACCCTTTTGCAAGAGGCCGGGCAGATTGCCAACGTCGGCGCAGGCAAGAGGGCAGCGCGCCGCGCTTGTAACCAAAGCGAGGAAGCGTTTATGCGGCAACAAATACAACACACCCCGATTGACTGCGGCCTCGGCCAAAGTCCTTCTGTTTCTCTTTGCCTGATTGTCCGCCGGGCCGCTTATCAGTCTTGCCGCGGTCAGAGTTTCGATAACCAGTCTATTGCCCATTTGTGTCGCAGAGACATCAGAAAAAAGGCTTGGCGTGATACCGCCGGGTCTTTCAACGCGCCTTATCACGCACCTGCTGCTCTGCCTGGAGGTTAATGGATGCCAGCAGAAGCCACATCCACACCCAAACCCGCCTTTTACGCTGAAGTGGTGAGCCAGACAGCCGGCGATCCACATCTCAATTGGTGCTTGCAATGCGGCACATGCGGTGGTTCTTGTCCGTCTGGCGCGGACATGGATCATACACCCCGCCAACTGTTCGCCATGATCAATGCGGACATGAAGCCACAAGTGCTGCGCAGCAACGCGCCCTGGTATTGCGTGTCCTGTTATTACTGTGTCACGCGCTGTCCCCAAGATGTGCATATCACCGACTTGATGTATGCGCTGAAACGTTTGGCGATTCAGGAAGGCTACTATCAAGAATCCAGCGCCGCCGATGCGCCGGATTTTTCCGAGACCTTCATCGAGTTGGTCGAAAATTACGGGCGCAGTTTCGAACTGGGATTGGCTACGCGTTATCACCTCACGCACCACCCGTTTGGCATGTTCAAGATGGCGGGGTTGGGGTTGGGGCTTTTCCGTCGAGGGCGGTTGGCTTTGACGCCACGACGGATCGATGGGATCGCGCAGTTGCAGACGATCTTGCAAAAGGCGCGTGAGCTAGGAGGTGAGGCATGACTTATGGCTATTATC
>JAYRVN010000045.1:0-9663 GCA_041918535.1 Chloroflexota bacterium | reverse complement strand
GTCTCAAGTCGCCCTCTCTGCCGCCGACGCCATCGGTTTCGTCGCCGCCACAAAACAGTGCGCCCCATAACGACGCCATCGCCGGGCCAGCCTGCGCTCCAGCCGGACGAACAGCGGCGTCAATTTCTCCAGCCAAGACCAATGATCCGGCCCGATCTCCCAAAGCCAGAACAACACACTGAACTGCTGCGCCGCTTCCACCTGGAACCCGGCCGCCGTCACCCAGGCCTGCAATTGCTGGAAGGAGAAAGGGGCGGTGATCGCATCGCCTAGCCAACTGCCGTGTAGTTGTCGCCCCCAATGGATGATCGGATTATCCTCAACCGTTTCCACCAGAAATAACAGGCCGCCGGGCCGCAGGCAGCGCCATGCCTGACTCAACGCGCGCGGCGCGTCGCCAATGTGATGCAGAACATGCTGCACATAGACCACATCCAGGCTGCCGTCTGCCAGAGGGATGTCCAGCCCGCTGGCGAGCATCACCGGCCCTTGCGCCCGCGCCAGGCGCACGCGCTCCCACACCACGTCCAGGCCCAGCGGGGCGCGTCCGTATTGCCGAAAGCGGCTCATGTTCCAGCCGGCAGCGCAGCCCAGGTCGAGGATGCGCTCGCTGCCTGGTTGGGTGAGCCGGGCCTTTTCATCGGCAAAATATGGCAAAACCTGATAGCGGCTGGGTGACCAGTTCTGGCCGAAGATGGCCGGTTTGCGATAGTCCATGTCGGGTTGGCGCGGGGCTTGTTCTAGGCCGGCAGGGGATGAGGTGGCGATGGATTCGGCCGATTCGTCAGTGGGCGGTCAAAATGCTCACGAATCATAGGACGCGCCTAAGTGTGTCCGATTGCGTCACGCCATGAGTATAGCACGGTTGAAAACATGTGTTACCATAACCATAACAAACAGTTACCGGCCCGTTAACATCGCCTTGAAGAATCGTTAAATCCAGCCTGCTACACTCTTTTTGTGATGAGAGGTGTCAAGCGACCCCCGCCTTGGTGGGCAACAACCTTGAGCAGGTTTTTTACTACAGGAGAAACAATGAATTCCAAACGTGTGACTTTAATTCTGTTGGCCATGCTGGCGATACTGGCCGTGGCTTGCGGCTCGCCCGCCGCGCCGGCCACCCAGCCAACCACGCCGCCCCAGAACGAACCGGCCGCCACGCAAACGGGCGGAGTTGTCCCGGCCGGCGACGCCCTGCCTATGGTAGACCCGCTCTCGACGACCGGCGACATCATCACGGCCGGCAGTTCGACGGTCTTTCCGCTCACCGAACGCCTGGCCGAACGTTTCCGCGGCGAAGGCTTTAGCGGCAATTTGACCATTGACAGCATCGGCACGGGCGCCGGTTTTGAACGCTTCTGCGTGGCCGGCGAGACCGACATCGCCAACGCCAGTCGCGCCATTAAAGCTGAGGAGCTGGCTTCTTGCCGCAGCATCGGCCGAGAGCCCCTGGAATTTCGCGTCGGCACGGACGCCCTGGCGATTGTGGTCAACAAGGAAAACGACTTCATCACCGATGTTTCGCTGGAGCAACTGGCCGCTATCTTCGGCGCGGCGGCCAACTGGTCGGATGTTGACCCCGCCTGGCCGAATGAGCCCATTCTGCGCTTCACTCCCGGCACGGATAGCGGCACATTCGATTATTTTGTGGAGAAGGTCTATGCCAAAGACCCCGCCATGATCCTGTCCGCGGCTAACTTGGAGCAGAGCGAAGATGATAACGTCCTCGTGACCGGTGTAGAAGGCAGCCCGTATGCCATCGGTTTCTTCGGTTACGCCTATTATGAGGCAGAAAAAGACCGCCTCAACATTCTCTCTGTGGAGGGCGTAACGCCCAGCCCCGAGACGGTTCACACGGCTGAATATCCGTTGGCGCGCCCGCTTCTCATCTACACCACGGCGCAGATCATGCAAGACAAGCCACAGGTAGCGGCTTTTGTGAACTACTACTTGACTTATGTCAACGACGAGATCAGAAGCGTGGGCTATTTCCCGGCGGACGAGGCCGCGCTCCAAGCTGCCAGGCAGTTGTGGCTCAGCGCCAATCCATGACGGGCGGTGTTCCTCCGGCTGACGTAGCTGCCGTAAAGTGGTAAGATAGTGCGTGGGGAGAGGGTGCAATTCACCCTCTCCTGACGGCCTGCGTGGGAGCCTTGCCGAAAAAACAGCGGGGCCGACAAACTGATCGCCCGCCATTTTGGGATCGGCGCTCCCGCAACAGGTTCAGTTTTGCCTGGGTAGCTGCGAGGAGATAGCGTATGGCACAAGCGGTATCTACAGTTGCGCCGGAACAAGCGACAACCCCATCGATCGACAACCAGCTTGCCCGACGCCCGCGGCGGGGAGAAACGCTCATCCAGGGCTTTTTGTTCATCTGCGGGGCCATCTCGATTCTCACGACCATCGGCATCGTTTACGAATTGGGGAAGGAAGCTCTCCTGTTCTTTCGCACGCCCGGCGTAACCCTGGGGGAGTTCTTTACCTCTACGCGCTGGCAGCCGCAGATCGGCGACTTCGGCATTTGGCCGCTGGTGACTGCCACCCTCATGACCAGCGCCATCGCCATGGCGGTGGCGCTGCCGGTCGGTTTAGCCACGGCCATTTATTTGAGTGAATACGCTTCGCCACGCGCGCGCACGGTTCTGAAGCCGATTCTGGAGGTGCTGGCCGGTATTCCGACGGTGGTGTATGGCTATTTTGCCCTGACGTTTATGACGCCGCTCCTCCAGGCAATTTTCGGCCGAAATGTGGTCGGCGTGTTCAATATGGCCTCGGCCGGCATCGTGGTGGGCATTCTGATCGTGCCGTTGGTGAGTTCGATGGCGGAGGACGCCCTGCACGCCGTGCCGGACCGCTTGCGTCAGGCTGCCTATGGCTTGGGAGCGACGAAGTTGGAGACGGCTGTCCGCGTGGTGTTGCCGGCGGCGCTGTCGGGCGTGGCGGCGGCTTTTGTGGTAGCCATTTCACGCGCAGTGGGCGAGACGATGGTGGTGGCGATTGCCGCGGGGTCAGGCCCGAAATTCACGTTGAACCCATTCGAATCGGCCGAAACCATGACCGGCCACATCGTGCGCATCAGCAGCGGCGATCTGAGCTACAACTCGGTAGATTACAACAGCCTGTTTGCCATCGGCCTGTTGCTTTTCTTGATGACCTTGGCCCTCAACTTGATCAGCCGGCGCATCGTGGCCCGTTATCGCGAGGTGTATGACTGATGCCTCCCACCGAACCATTGATTGAAGCTGCCTACCCGGAAGGCCCAGCCATGCTGGCGCATGTCACGGCGCGCCAACGTCGCGCCCTGCTGGGCCGGACGCTGTTTCTGGCGGCCACTATCACCGCCATTCTTTTTCTGATCACCCTGCTCTTCAATATTTTTAATAGCGCCTTCGGCCTGGCGGCCATACAAACTGAGCGCTCGCCGCAGGCCTTGCTCCAAGAGCTAGGCCGGGCGGCCGATGCTGCCGCCGGCGCGCCCCTAGCCGACTTGGGCAAAGATGACCTGATGACCATTCTGCAAGCCCACATCACCAACAACCGGGGGCGCAAGCTTGAGCGCGACCAGCGCTTCTACGACGATCGGCTTGTCTTTGAAAAGCCGGAGGTTTGGGATCAGGTTTGCGCCGGGGCCAATCCCCCCACCGGTTGCGCTGCTGCTGCGCGTTCTCAGGTCGCCGTTTATCAACTGGTTGTCGAAGAGGTGGTGCAACCCCGCGTTGTGGCTACCTGGTCGCTGTTGGACTCCATTTTCCAGCGGGGCGACATCCTGACTGAAGCTCAGGCCCGGTATCCTGAGGCTGAGATTCTCTTCCGGGCATGGCTGACGCCGCGCTTGATCTCCGCGCCGCAATCGAGCGTGGCCGAAGTCGCCGGCGTCCGCACCGCCATCCTTGGCTCGCTGTGGGTGATTGCCCTCACGATTATGGTGGCTTTCCCCATTGGCGTCGGGGCGGCCGTCTATTTGGAGGAGTATGCCCGGCGCGACCGTTGGCTCAACCGCGTCATCCAGACCAACATCAACAACCTGGCCGGCGTGCCCTCCATCATCTACGGCATGTTGGGTCTGGTGATCTTTGTGCGCGGGTTGGAGGTATTGACCAGCGGCGCGGTGTTCGGCCTGGTGGCTGACCGGACGACGGCCAATGGGCGTACCATTTTGTCCGCCTCCCTGACGTTGAGCCTGCTCATCTTGCCATTGATCATCATTAACGCCCAGGAAGCTATCCGCGCCGTGCCGCTCTCGTTGCGCCAGGCCAGCTATGGCATTGGGGCCACCCAATGGCAAACGGTCTGGTCGCATGTGCTGCCCAATGCGTTGCCGGGCATTTTGACCGGCGCTATCCTGGCGATGTCGCGCGCTATCGGCGAGACGGCGCCCCTGGTGGTGGTGGGCGCGTCCACCACCATTTTCCAGGACCCGACCGGCCCGTTCAGCAAGTTCACGGCGCTGCCGATTCAAATCTACCAATGGACCTCTCGCCCCCAGGCTGAGTTCCGTAACCTGGCGGCAGCGGCCATCATTGTCTTGCTGGCGCTGTTGCTGACGCTCAACGCGGCGGCAGTCCTGTTGCGCAACCGCTATACGAGGCAACTCTCATGACGATTTCCGCCGACGGCAACGGCCACTACGCCATTGAAGCCGTCAATCTCAATATTTACTACGGCTCCTTTCAGGCCGTCAAGGACGTGAATTTACAGGTGCGCAGCCGGGCGATTACGGCGTTGATCGGCCCATCGGGTTGCGGCAAGAGCAGCGTTTTGCGAGCGTTCAACCGCATGAATGACCTGATTCTCACGGCGCGGACGGAGGGGGAAGTCCTCTTTCAAGGCAAAAACATCTACGACCCGGATGTTGACCCGGTTCAAGTGCGGCGACGCATCGGCATGGTGTTTCAGAAGCCCAATCCTTTTCCCAAGTCCATTTATGAAAATGTGGCCTGGGGCGCGCGCATCAACGGCTACAAGGGCAACCTGGATGAGTTGGTTGAGGCGTCGTTGCGTGACGCGGCTTTGTGGGATGAGGTGAAGGATAAGTTGCAGCAAAGCGGCCTGTCGCTTTCCGGCGGACAGCAACAACGTTTGTGTATTGCTCGCGCCATTGCCGTGAAGCCGGAGAGTATCTTGATGGATGAGCCGGCCTCGGCCTTGGATCCAATGGCGACGTTGCGCATTGAGGAGTTGATCGAGGAGTTGAAAGAGCGTTATACCATCATTATTGTGACGCACAATATGCAGCAGGCGGCGCGCGCCTCGGATTTCACGGGGGTGTTTTATGTGGATGAGAGACGCACGGGGTATATGCTGGAATTCGGCCGAACCACCGCCATATTCACCAAACCCGCGCACGCATTAACCGAACAATACATCACCGGCCGCTTCGGCTGATTCGACAGACGGCGACCGACCCGATGAAGATAGAGGCCACGCATGACCCAACGCCGGGTATTGATCTTGTGCACCGGTAATTCCTGCCGCAGCCAATTGGCGGAGGCGTTGATCAACCGCTTGGCGGGCGAGAGCTGGCAGGCGTATTCGGCCGGCACGCGTCCGGCGGGCTATGTGCACCCGCTGGCGTTGCAGGTATTGGCCGAGCTGGGGATAGATGGGACGGGGCTGACAAGCAAATCGGCCGAATCCCTGGCCCATCTCACCTTCGACCGCGTTTACACCGTCTGCGACAGCGCTGCCGAAGAGTGCCCTGTCTGGCTACGCGGCGGCGAAGTGCGCCATCTGCCATTCCCCGACCCTGCCCTGGCGCTCGGCTCCGCCGAAGAGCGGCTCGCCGTTTTTCGCCAGGTGCGCGACGCCATTCAAGCCCGGCTCGTCCAACCCCTCTTGCGCGAAGCCGACTGAGAGCGCCGTCGTCCCGCCTGACGGGCGGCGTGAGCCGGCCCTTTCCCCCCTGGCTGTTGCCCAACCATAACGAACGCGCCGGCTGCCCGGCTGCCGGGCCGGATCGTTTCTGTTGGGTTTTTGTGTTAATATCTTATTAACATCCCGGATACCGGGGAGATAGCGGTATGCAGAATTCCACCTTGTTCGGCCTGTTGCTCTTCATGGCCCTCAGCTTCGATTTCCTCAACGGTTTTCACGACTCCGCCAACGTTGTCGCCACGATGATCGCCTCGCGCGCGCTCTCGCTGCGTTCGGCTCTGACTTTGGCTGCAGTGGCTGAACTGGTCGGCCCCCTCTTGTTTGGCGTGGCGGTGGCGACAACGGTGGGCAAGGAAATCGTCACGCCGCAATCGGTGACCGTTACCGTGGTTTTGGCGGCTTTGCTCGCGGCCTCGATCTGGAATTTGGCGACATGGTGGTTCGGCATCCCATCGAGTTCTTCACACGCCCTAACGGGAGGCTTGATCGGCGGCGCCTTCATTTTTGGCGGAATGGCCCAGATCAAATTCGGGGGCCTGACCAAGGTGGCGTTGGCGCTGTTTGTCTCGCCGGTGCTGGGCTTTATCGTCGGCTGGCTGATGTTGCAACTGCTATTGTTCCTGGCGCGGGGCGCATCGCCCCGCGTTAACAACACCTTTAATCGCTTGCAGCTAGTGACGGCGACGGCGTTGGCGTTGGCTCACGGCACGAATGACGCCCAGAAAACGATGGGCATTATCACCCTGGGGCTGGTGACAACCGGCATGCAGGCTACGTTTCATGTGCCGTTGTGGGTTATTCTCGCCAGCTCGACGGCCATTAGTTTGGGGACAGCGGTGGGAGGCAAGCGCATCATCCAACGCATGGGAGGAAAGTTTTATCGGATTCGGCCGATTCACAGTCTGGCCTCCCAAACCGCCTCCGCTATCATCATCCTGACGGCGTCACTCTTGGGCGGGCCGGTCAGCACCACCCACGTCGTCAGTTCAGCCATTGTCGGAGCCGGCGCATCGCACCGAATCAACCAGGTGCGTTGGAACGGCCTGATCGATATTGGCCTGGCCTGGATCATCACCATCCCCGGCACGGCCGTCCTGGCGGCGCTATGTTACTGGCTGTTGCGCCCCGTGCTCGGCCCTTGAGCGGCGCTTGACCGCTGCTCCCTTCTTCAGCCCACTATTTTGAGGAATGTATGGACTTGTTCAAATCAACCCGCAAAAGTGAGAATATTTTCATCCGGCTCCTGCGCGAACAGGCGGAAAAAGCGCACGCCGGGGTGTTATTACTCAATCGCTTTGTCAACCTGGATGACAGCGTGAATGTGACCGGCGCCAAACAACTAGAAAAAGAAGGGGATGAATTACGGCGTATTCTGGTAGACGAGCTGCAAAAAACCTTCGTCACGCCGATAGACCGCGAAGACATTTATAATCTGTCATTACATCTCGATAATGTTCTCGATTATGCCTACACCAGCATTGAAGAGATACAAATGCTCGGCGTCGTCCCGGATAAGCATCTACGGGATATGACGGCGCGTTTGTTGGAAGCGGCTGAAGAATTGGCGCTGGTGATGGAGCGACTGGCCGACAACCCATTGGTGGCCCTTGATCACGCCCGCCGGGTTAAACATCGTGAAAATCAGGTGGAATTTGCCTATCGCGAAGCCATTGTGGCCCTTTTTTCCGGCCCGGAAAATGTTCACCAGCTCTTTGATCTCCTGCGCAAGCGGGAGGTGTATCGGCATATCAGCAACGCCGCCGACCAGGCGGACCACGCCGCCGATGTGATTGGGGCGGTGGTAATGAAGATGACGTGAGGCGCGAGCCGCCGGCCGGGCTTAAGGCGCGGGGGTCAGGATGTAGCCTTTGGGCACAGGCTGTTGGTAAGGTGGCGCGGGCGGCGGCGGCGCGTCGGTGAACGTGACGCCGGTGAAACCCAGCGCGCGCAAGAAGGTTTGCAAATAGGCCTGGGCGTTTTGGTCGGCCTGGGTCAAGATGCCCCGCTCCAGCGCGGCTTGCAGAATCTCGGATTCGGCCGATTGCCGCACCAATGTTTCTAGCTCCGGGTCCGCCCCGGCGAATAGCCCGGTGTCCCGGTCCGCCACATACGACCGCTCATTATCCAGGTCCACCACAAACACCTCGGCCGGCGGCAAGTGAATCATTACTTCCGTCGGGCTGACCACCTGAATATCCTCGGCCGTCATGCGCGTCAGGTCTACCCCGGCCACAACATCCGCGTAGGCCACGAAGATCAGACTTTCACCGAACGCGCCCCACAGCAGCTCGTTATTGCGTTCGGCCGTAATGATTTTCTCCATATTGAACGAGGCGGTCTCCAGCCGGGCCAGCTGGTTGACCTCATGCACAATCGTCACCCGATCCGGCAAGATGACCGGCGTCACGGGCAAAGCGAGATCGCGCACAAGGCCGCTGATCGGCCCGACCACGCCCTTGTTCAGCGTGTACATGCCGGAGACAAGGACAAACGCGGCCATAGCCAGCAAGCCAAACAGCAGCGCCAGCATCAGCCAGGCCAGCGTGCTCAGGCAAGAGTTGGCGCGCGCGGGTGGCGGGGTGGGGGTGGGTTGGGAGTCAGGACGGGCCATGATGGGAATTCCTTACTTAATAGACACCGATTCGGCCGAAAAGTGACACGCCTGCGCTATAATGGCAGCATTGTCATCCCCTATTCTATCCGCCTACGCCCGTCAAGCGTCATATTTGCCTTCCCGCCCGCTTCGGGGAAAATAGCCGCATGGTCGTGGCGGCTTGTATCATCGAATTGGAGCTGCATGGGGTACACTCCCTGAAGGAAAAGCGCAGCCTGCTTAAACCGCTGCTCAAGCGGCTGCCCCAACATTTCAATGTGGCCGTCGCCGAAGTCGAGGATCAGGATGTCTGGCACAGCGGCGTTATCGGCGTTGTAACTCTGGGCAACGATGCGGCGCGCGTACACAGCGTGTTAGAAAAGGTGGTTGCCTGGATTGAAGAACAACGCCCCGATCTGCCCGTGGCCGACTATGCGATTGAAATCCGTTAGCGGGAACTTCGCGCCGCGCGTCAACGTTAGGTGGTTATGCTAAGCCGAATCGGCCGATGGGGACATTGGGGAGTGTGGGTTATCCTGGGTCTGGGGTTGGCGTTGGCGCTTGCGCCGGGTGCGCGGGCGCAAACCCCTGGCCCGCCTGCCCCCCGGCTGAGCCTGACCGCCGTTGCCGGTTGGGATGGTTACTATAAAGATCGGCGCTGGTTACCGGTGCGCGTTCAGGTTGCCAACGACGGGCCGCCTGTGGAGGCCCTGGTCAGTGTGGCCGTGGACCCCGGCTTTGGCGCGCCCCAGGCGCTCTACGAGACGCCGGTGAGCCTGCCCACCCCATCGCGCAAGGCGTTGACGCTCTATGTTTTCGGCGACGCCCTGATCTCTCGCCTGACGGTGCGTCTGGTGGATAGCCAGGGGCGGGATGTGCTGGCAGAAACGGAGACGAACGCGTTGGTGGAATTGAATTCGGCCGATTTGCTCTATGGCGTCGTCAGCTCGGAACACCCGGCCCTGGACTTTTTGGCGGACCTGCCCGGCCGCAGCGCCCGGAGCGCCGTCGCCTACCTGGACGTGGACGATTTGCCGGAACAAGCCGCCCCCTGGAACAGCTTCGATAGTCTCATCTTTGCCAACGCCGATACCACCCGCCTCTCGTCGGCGCAACAACATGGGCTCCAGGCCTGGCTGGCGACCGGTGGACAGCTCATCGTCAGCGGCGGGCCGGGGGCAGCCCAAACGGCCGCC
>JAYRVN010000044.1:0-7355 GCA_041918535.1 Chloroflexota bacterium | reverse complement strand
TGGTCGGCCTGGTCATGGGGCTGGCAATGGCGGTAATTAGCGTAACCCTACAAGCCGAACAAGGCATCAGCGGCATCGGGGTTTACCTGTTCGGCTTGGGGCTCAGCGACCTGCTTTACCAACGCTGGGTGGGTACGCCGACCGCGATTGATGGGTTTAGTCATGCGCCAATTCCGCTATTGAGTCGTATTCCGATCATTGGGCCGGTGTTTTTTGATCACACGGTGTTGGTGTATGGAGCTTATCTTCTGGTGCCGCTGGCCTGGTTTGTGCTGTATAAGACGACGTTCGGGTTACAGATTCGGGCGGTGGGCGAGAATCCGGAATCGGCCGATTCTCTTGGCGTCAGCGTCACCCGCGTGCGTTACATCACCGTCACACTCGGCGGCCTGCTCTCCGGCATTGCCGGAGCCTCCCTCTCCCTGGCGCTGCTCGGCATCTTCCAACAAAATCTCACCAACGGTCTCGGCTTCATTGCCGTGGCGCTCGTCTATTTTGGCGGTTGGCGTCCCACTTATGTACTATTCGGCGCTCTACTGTTCAGTTTAGTCAACGCATTACAGGTCTGGGTGCAAGTGAAGGGCATTCCGATCCCATCCGACGTGGCGGTGATGATGCCTTATGTACTCACCATTGTTGTGCTTGTGCTGACGGCCGGGCGAGTGCGCGCGCCGGCAGCCCTAACCAAGCCTTACGAGCGGGGGGGCTAATGCAATAGGCAAAAACACAAGAGGCTGTGGCAGGATGATTGTCTCATTGGGTCATTACCGGGTTGGCGCTGCGATTGATGGTTGGATAGACAAACTGTCCGACCAACAACCACCCCGCCGCCCGATTTAACTTAACCACGAGGATAAAAGACATGAAAAAGCTAACCTGGTTTCTCTTTGTTTTACTGTTATCGGTGCTGCTGGTGGCCTGTGACGGGGATGGAGACAATGGCGTTGGGCCGGCTGCCGGCCCTTTCCGCGTAGCGGTCGTCATGCCCAGCGCGACCAATGACCTGGCTTTCAGTCAGAGCATGTTCGACGCGCTGACCAATATCCAGACCGAAATGGGCTCTGCCAACTTTGAGTTTGTCTTCGCCGATAACACGTTTGTGGTGGATGACGCCGCCGCCGCCATCCGCGATTGGGCCGGACAGGGCTTTGACCTCATCATTGCCCACGGCTCGCAGTATGGCGCTTCTCTGCAAGAAATCGCGCCGGACTTCCCCAACGTCAGTTTTGCCTGGGGCACGGCGGGCGACACCTTTGGCCTGCCCAATGTTTTCGCCTATGAGGCGGCGTCAGACCAGGGCGGTTATGTCAACGGCGTCATGGCCGCCCTGCTCGATACCAGCGGCGTCATCGGCGTGGTCGGCCCCATTGAAGTCGGTGATGCCAAGCTCTACGTAGATGGCTTCAAAGCCGGCGTGGCGGCCACCAAACCGGACGCTGTCGTCAACACCAACTATATCGGCTCCTTCAGCGACGTAGCCCTGGCGACTGAAGCCGCGACCACCCACATCAACGCGGGCGCCGACGCCCTTACGGGCAGCGCGCAGATGGTCGTGGGCGCGATTGGCGTGGCCGAAGAGAAAGGCGTGCCGTGGTTTGGCACCCAGTCGAACCAGGCATCGCTGGCCCCCGACATCGTGGTGGCCTGCCAGGTTTACAAGTGGGAAGTCGTGCTCAACGACATCATTACTAAGGTCAAAGCAGGCACTTTAGGTGGCGAAGCCTATGTGATCACGCTGGCGAATAACGGCCTGGTGATGGAATACAACAATGCCTATGGCCTGCCGACGTCCGTACGCGCAGCGGCCGATGCGGCCGCGCAGGGCATTGTGGAGGGTTCGATTAAGATTGAGATGGGCCAATAGCCCGTAGCAAGCTGCCGGGCGCAGGCCGACAGGGGCTGCCTGCGCCCGGCGACCTGTCACCCACAAACTCCTAACTCCCAGCTATGACGACACAATTTCTTCCCTCCGGCCGCCGCCGCATCAACCACATCGAGATGCGCGGCGTGGTCAAGCGGTTTCCCGGCGTTCTAGCCAACGACCATGTGCATTTCGACGTGCGCGCGGGCGAGGTACACGCCTTGTTAGGTGAAAACGGCGCCGGCAAGAGTACGCTCATGAAGCAGCTCTATGGCCTTTATCGGCCCGACGAGGGTGAGATTCTATTCGACGGCCAGCCGGTGACGATCCAATCCCCCGCGGACGCCATCCGCCTGGGCGTCGGCATGATCCATCAGCATTTCCTGCTGGTGGACTCGCTGACCGTGGCCGAGAATGTGGCGCTGGGACTGAAATCCTCGCGGGGCTGGCTGACTGATCTGGACAAGGTCTCGCTGCGCATCCAGGAGTTGGCTAAGTTGTATGGCCTTAAGGTTGACCCCGGCGCGTATGTCTGGCAGATTTCGGTCGGCGAGCAACAGCGGGTGGAGATCATCAAGTCACTCTATCGCGGCGCGGCGCTGCTGATTCTAGATGAGCCGACGGCAGTGCTGACGCCGCAAGAAGTGGATGAGTTCTTTGTTATTCTGCGGCGGATGGCGGCCGACGGCCATGCGTTGATCTTTATCTCACACAAGCTGCATGAGGTAATGGCGTTCACCGACCGGGTAACGGTACTGCGTGACGGCCGGAATGTGGGCACGATCGCCACGCAGGCAACAAGCCGTCAGGAGCTGGCGGAGATGATGGTGGGGCGCGAATTGAAGCTCAACCCGGAGCGGCCCCCGGTGGTGATTGGGAAACCACGGTTGGAGATTCGCGGATTATCGGCCGATAATGATCGCGGTATGCCGGCGCTGCGTCAGATCAGCTTCGATGTGCGCGCAGGCGAAATCGTCGGACTCGCCGGCGTCTCCGGCAACGGCCAACCCGAACTGGCCGGCGTCATTGCCGGCTTGCGCCCGGCTACCGGCGGACAGGTGCTCATTGATGGGGAAGAAATCACCCATCAAACCCCCAGCGCCATCATCAAAAAAGGACTGGCGTTCATCCCCGAAGAACGCAATCGCGACGGCCTGATCAAAGAGTTCTCGGTGTCGGAGAACGTGATCATGCGCGACATTGACAAGACCCCTCTCTCGCGCCACACCTTCCTGAACTTCTCGGCCATCGTCCAATGGGCGCATACATTGGTACAGCGCTTCAATGTCAAGACGCCCAGCCTTGACACACCCATCAAGAGCCTCTCCGGCGGCAATGCGCAGAAGGTGATCCTGGCGCGTGAGTTATCCCGCCAGCCGAGTGTCCTGGTGGCAGCCCAACCGACGCGCGGCGTGGATATTGGGGCCACCGAATACATCCGCGATCTGTTGATCTTAGAACGGGCGCGCGGGACGGCGACCCTGCTTATTTCTGAGGACCTGGATGAGATTTTTGCCCTCTCCGACCGTATCGCGGTGATCTGCGACGGGCAGATCATGGCTATTGTGGAACGTGATAAGGTGACGCCGGAGAGTGTGGGCTTATTGATGGCCGGAGTGCGAGAGCCTGTTTCGGCCGAAACCCCTCGCCAAGCAGAGCCGGCCGCTTCAACGTGACCCGCCTCCCAGGTCGCGACACCCGGATTGCGCGCGTGTTTTCTAATTCTGGCTATGCGAATTAACTTAGCGGAAAAGAGGGCGCCGGTTTGACCATTCCTCAACACAGCCTTTCGGATGAGCCATTTTCGGCCGATCCCCTGGCCCACATTCCGCCCCCAGCCGAACGCCGCCTGGCGCTGCGCGTGACACCGGCCGCCCAGCGCGCATTGCGCCAGGGGCATCCCTGGTTATTCGACCAGGCGATCACCGCTCAAAGCGCCGAAGGACAGCCCGGCGACCTGGCCGTCATCTTCGACGATCACCGCCATTTTCTAGCCATCGGCCTTTACGATCCGACCTCGCCCTTGCGTGTGCGTGTTCTGCGCCACGGCGCGCGCGCCCCCATTGATAACGTCTGGCTGCGCGATAAACTGGCAACTGCCGCCGCCAGACGCGCCGCCCTGCCCGCCGCCGACACCACCGGCTACCGTCTCGTGCACGGCGAAAACGACGGCCTGCCCGGGCTGGTTATCGATCGCTATGCGGATATCCTGGTAGCCAAACTCGACAGCCTGGCCTGGGTAACACACCTGGCCGACCTACGCGCGGCGCTGGCGGAGGTGTGCCCCGCCAACGGCCTGGTGCTGCGGTTGAGCCGGGCGCTGCTGCGCCAGCCGGCTTACCTGTATGGTCTGCGCGACGGCGATACCCTGGCCGGAGCGTCCCCGCCCGGCGGCGTGGTATCCTTCCGTGAAAACGGCCTGCGCTTCGAGGCGGATGTCCGGCAGGGGCAAAAGACCGGCTTTTTCCTGGATCAGCGCGACAATCGAGCGCGGGTTGAAACACTGGCCGCCGGTCGGCGCACTCTGAACGTTTTCGCCTACAGCGGCGGCTTCTCCCTGTATGCCGCCCGGGGCGGCGCGCCGGAGGTGTGGAGTCTGGATGCCAGCGAACCCGCCATCCGAGCCGCCGAGCGCAACTTTGCCCTTAACCGGCACATACCGGCCGTGGCGGCTGCCGCCCACAGGGTGTTGGTCGCCGACGCTTTCGTCGCGCTGGCCGACCTGGGCCGGCGCGGCCAGTCTTTCGACCTGCTTATCCTCGATCCCCCGGCCTTTGCCAGACGCGCCGAGACTGTAAGCGCGGCGTTGGCGGCCTATGCCCGGCTGACCACTCTCGCGCTGGGGGTGTTAACGCCCGGCGGTATCCTGGTGACCGCCTCTTGTTCCAGCCGGGTGAGCGCAGACGACTTTTTCGCCGCCGTCAACCAGGCCGCGGCGCGCCTGGGCCGGCCTCTGGCGGAGATCCTGCGCACCGGCCACCCGGTGGATCATCCGGTGGGCTTCGCCGAGGGGGCCTATCTCAAATGCCTGTTCGCGCACGCGCCGTGAAGCGGGCCTGCCCGGCAGGGGCGGCGGTGAACGCCAATCCGGGATCGACCATCGGCCCCTTCGTCTCGTGATCGCGATTCCTTGCTTCCCATCCCCCCAAGCCCTGGGTTCCAGGCATAATCACTGAAGGTAGGTGTCTCGATGAAATTGCAACAGAAACAATGGGTGGTCGTGGCGTTGCTATGGCTGACAGCCTGCAATAGGCTGAAGCCGCCGACGTTGACGCCGGCCCTTCCCAATCCTTCCCCAACGGCATCCACGCGTCAGGCAACCCTCACGCCCCAAGCCGGCCACAGTGTCTGGTGGACGCCCGGGGTTAGCCTGAGCTGGCAATGGCAGTTAAGCGATACGCCGGTTGACCTTAGTCTGGCGGTTGACATGTACGATATAGACCTGTTTGATAACGACGCCAGTGTAATCACAGCCTTACAGGCGCAAGGGCGCAAAGTCGTCTGCTATGTAAGCGTTGGTAGCTGGGAAGAGTGGCGTCCCGATGCAGACCGCTTTCCCGCTTCTGTGATTGGCAAAGATTATACCGGCTGGCCGGGCGAAAATTGGCTGGACATTCGCCAGATCGAATTGTTGGCCCCCAGTCTGCGCGACCGGTTGGATTTGTGCCGAGACAAAGGCTTCGACGGCATCGAGCCGGACAACATAGACGGCTACACCAACGCCACCGGCTTTCCGCTGACTTACGCGGACCAAATCACCTACAACCGCTGGCTGGCGGATGAGGCGCACGCCCGCGGCTTGTCCATTGGGCTAAAAAACGACCCCGACCAGGCAGCCGACCTTCTACCCTATTTCGATTGGGCCATGACCGAAGATTGCTTTGCGGAGGAATGGTGTCAGGCCATGCTGCCGTTTATTCAAATGGGAAAGCCCGTCTTTGCCGCTGAGTATACGGATACGGGGGTGGACCTGGAACAGGCCTGTCGGCAGGCCCGGTCGTTGAACTTCAGTCTCATTCTCAAGAATCGCGATCTGGACGCCTGGCAGCAGGCTTGCCCTTGAGTGGCTTGACCGATTCTCGGCGAATGAACCGAGCCGCCTGCTGAGGTTGCCTATGCGCCAAACTGAATTTCTATTAACTCGACTAGACGAAATCGGCCACGCTTTGTCGCAGCAGAGCACGGCTTTGGCCCTGATCGGCTTAGGGTCTGTTGGCGTCGAACGAGACAGACTGGATCAGTTTTCCGATCTCGACTTCTTCGTCATCGTCAAACCGGGGAGCAAACCGCGCTATCTTGAAGACCTGTCCTGGTTGACGCGCATTGCCCCGGTAGCCTACTATTTTCCCAACACGCCGGACGGGTACAAACTTCTGTACCAGGATGGTGTGTTTTGCGAGTTTGCGGTTTTTGAAGAGGCGGAATTGAGGGAGGCTGTCTTTGCCCCAGGCAGAGTTGTCTGGCAAGCGGCCGGCGTTGACGCCGCAATCGGCATACCCAAGCATTTCAGCCGCCAGGCCCAACCGCGGCAGACGGAGTGGCTCATTGGCGAAGCGCTCACAAATCTCTATGTCGGCTTGTTGCGCGAGCGGCGCGGCGAAAGGCTTTCCGCCCTGCGCTTCATCCAGGGCCATGCCGTCGAGCGCATTCTTGAGCTATCTGAACGGATAGAAACCGCCACATCGGCTCAGCCGGACCCATTTAGCCTGGAACGTCGCTATGAGCTGCGGCATCCGGGCCTGGCCGGGTTATTGCCTGAGCTTCTTCAGGGATATCAGAGAAACCGCGAATCCGCTCTGGCTGCTCTTTCTTTTCTGGACAAGCATTTTGAAATCAATCCGGCCATGCAACAGGCCATACTCAGGTTATGCCAGGCTGACCTGCAGTCTGAAAACGACGGGGAATAAACCCAATCAACAATTGGGTTACAATAGGAACAGTTGCCAAGATGTGATCGGCTCCACGCCTACGCTGGGTTGAGCTTGCCGGCCCCCAGCTCAGGCGTCCGCCGCCCAGGATTACCATGCCTGTAACGCCGCTCTCGACTCCCTGCTGACCCGCTTCCTGCAAATGGAGGATGACCAAGCCGCTCTGGCCTTCCTGTCAGACCATCAGGCTGACCTGCCGACCCCTGAGGCCGTGGCGGCTTTGGAAACTGTCAGCGGCCGAAGTCCGCCAGCGCCGGCCCGCGCCCGGCTGGAATTGCTGCGCAACCTGACCGCTATGGCGCAGATAGCCCCGATTCGGCCGATCCGTAACTTTAGCGTGCCGACTACGGCAACCCACTCAACGCGTCTCTAACCCATAGCCATAAGGAAACAGCGGCCCCGCTTCCCCCTCGCCTAAATTGGCGAAGTCAAAGGGGAGTTGGGCGACAGTGCGCGGCCAGGTGTAGGAAAGTCGGCCGGTGAAAGGCCTATCGCCAAACAGAACATCCGCCACCCCCTGCCCTTCTGTGCCCGGCAGCCACGCCGCCACCAGCGCATCCCAGTTG
>JAYRVN010000043.1:0-4294 GCA_041918535.1 Chloroflexota bacterium | reverse complement strand
ACCGGGCATCGGGTTAGACTGCCCGTTGGTGTTGCGCCCCCAGCACTCTACGCCGCCGGCCGGCGTCAAACCGCAGGTGTGGTAACCGCCGGCGGAGAGTTGCATGTAAGGGCCAGGTTGGTCAGTGGCCTGACCGTCACTGTTCGCGCCCCAGCAATCAACCGCGCCGGTCGGCGTCAGGCCGCAACTATGAATGTGGTTGACGGCCAGTTGTGTGAAAGAGGTGTAGTTGTCCCATGCCTGGCCTTAGTCGTTGTTGCCCCAACAGTTGGCTACGCTGACAGCGCCGTAAAACTGCAAGCCGCAGGTGTGATAGGCGCCGGCAGCCAGGATGCCCTGAGGAAACGTGATAGTCTGAATGGCGGCTGGACCCGGTTGTTGCGCCGCAGCTTGCTGCCGCGGCGCCAGGGTTGCCAGCCACATGCAGGTTACAAGCGTAAGCGCCAGGCCCAAATGGGCGCGGCGCAAGAGCGGACGGGTACACACCCGTCCTTGAGGTATCATGGCGGTTATCATGCTGTGTCCTCCGCAGAGCTTAGACAAAGACTGACAGGAGAGAAGGGACTTTGTTCGCGCCTTGCCTAAGTCATAACGGTTTGAGAGGCAAGCCCAATTGGGGCCGCACTATGCGCAGGCGACAACCTGTTCAAAGCGCCCGGGCGTCATTTGACGTCTGGGCGATTCTCTCAGGCCCGGCAACTGCCCGGTTAATGGACAAACGTCTTAACTGCGGGAAGGCGGCGACTGTGTGACCAACTTTCAGGCAACAGTTGGGGCGATGACTTCCCAAAAAGCAGTTACCTACAACACCAGTATAAAACTATCGCTTGGCAGGCGGGTAGTGACAAATGTCATGATTGTGGGTAAATACCTCTCTCCAGAATCACGGGAAGGAAAGGTTGTGATCTCTATTGGCGGTCTATCCGCCAGGGCGATGACGACCATCTGAATCTTCGCCTTTGTCCGGATGTTACTGTTTCTGCTGTTGGGGGTGTAGCGGCAGGTCGTTGCCCGGCGTCCGCCGGGGCGCCGGCAATGGATAAAGAAAAAACCACCCTCTTGGGGGTCGAGGGTGGTTTCTCTCTTAACAGGCCAGGAGGGAAACCTGTTAAGAATTCGGCAGTAGCCTAAGTCGAGGGAGGGGTGGCGCCTGCCTAAGTTTAGTCGGTGATTCCAGTCGCGTTTCTCTCGTGCCAGGTTTAGGGGGGGGAGGGTTCCTCATTTTTCTACCCGAACTAAACCTGCCATCATTAAACAACATTATTCCCTAACGTGCAAGTTTTAGGAACTCTCTTCAAAACTTTTAATGTTGCTCGAAGCCCAATTCCCTCTCTCGGCGGGGCCTGCGCGGGCGGCCGCGGCTAAGGCTGATCCAGGTATTGCAGGGCCTGGGCCAAACGGTCATTCATATCCTTGACGGTGCGGGGGACCTTCTGTAACGCGGTTTGCGCTTCGATGATGCTAAAGCCCAGGCCGGTGAGGGCCTCGATCACATCGGCGTCCACATCGCTGACCAACACGGCCGGGGTGCCGGCGCCAAAGTCGAACTTATCGCGCAAAGCAAATAGGATGCGCTCGGATGATTTCTTGCCGATGCCGGGGACGCGTTGCAAGATGATCGCCTCTTCATGCAAGACGGCGCTGCGCAGCAATTCCGGCGTGAGCGTGGAGAGAATCGCCAAAGCCAACTTGGGGCCGATGCCGCTGATGGTCAGCAAGGTTTCAAACAGGCGCAGGTCATCTTCGTTGTCGAAACCGTAGAGCGCCACCTCGTTTTCGCGTAAGAGCAGGTGGGTGTGCAAACGAATGGCGCGCCCTACCCCGCCGACATCCTCCAGGACGGTGCGCGGCACAAAAACGCGCAAGCCGATCCCGCCCACCGCCACAACCAGGCTGCCGGTTTCAATTTTTTGGACTGTTCCGCTAAGACTGGCGATCATGGTTCTCGGTTAAAGTGGCGTAACGATAGTAGGCATAATGGGTGATGGCAACGGCCAAACCGTCGGCGGCGTCATCCGGGCGCGGCGGGGCGTCGAGTTTGAGGCATTGGCTGACCATGAGTTGCATTTGGGCTTTGTCGGCGTTGCCGTAGCCGGTGACGGCTTGTTTGATTTTCGGGGGGGAGTATTCGCCGATAGGAATGCCGGCCTGGGCCAGGGCGAGCAACAAGACGCCGCGCGCCTGACCGACGGCGATGGCAGTGGTAATGTTTCGGCCGAAAAACAACTCCTCTATCCCCGCTGTGTCCGGCCGGAATTCAGCCAACAATCGCCCAAGCTCCCGATAAATGTGCAATAAGCGCTCTTGTACCGGCCAGGCCGCCGCCGTCTCAATCACCCCAAAGGCGATCGGCTTCAGCTCGCCCTCTTGCGCCTCAATCACGCCATAGCCCGTCGTCGCCGTGCCGGGGTCCAGGCCTAAAATACGCATAGCCGGTTAACCCCGACCCCATGCCGGCTCGCCGCCTGCCTCATCAAGCCTCCATCTCCGCAATCGCCTCGTCGGTGATTTCCAACGACGAGTACACATCCTGCACATCATCCAATTCTTCCAAAACCTCGATCAAGCGCATCACCTGCAGCGCATGCCCTTGCTCCAGCGTCACCGGGTTATCCGCTTCGTAGATCATGGTCGCCTCATCCAGTTCGATGTCCGCGTTTTCTAGCGCATTGCGCACCGCCTGGAAGTTGTCTAGCGACACATACACTTCGGTCGTCTCGCCAAATTGGATATCGTCTGCCCCGGCATCCGCCGCCAACAGGAAGAACTCATCCTGGTTCACCGCTTGCGTCACCGAAATGTACCCCTTGCGCGTGAACTGCCAGGCCACCGAACCGGCCACCGCCATGCTGCCGCCGTATTTATTCAGAGCGTGGCGCACTTCCGCCAGGGCGCGATTCTTGTTGTCGGTGACAATTTCAATCACCAGCCCCACGCCATGCGGCGCATACGCTTCGTAGGTGAATTCGGCCAGGTCGCTGCCTTCGCCTTCGCCGCTACCGCGCTTGATCGCCCGCTCAATGATCGAATTGGGCATGTTGGCCGCCTTGGCCTTCGACAGCGCCAGGCGCAGCGCGCTGTTCATTGAGGAATCGCCGCCCGCGCGCGCGGCAATGGTGATTTCTTTGGCGACACGCGTGAATATCTTGGCCCGTTTGGCGTCTACGGCCGCCTTGCGATGCTTAATGTTGGCCCATTTGGAATGTCCAGACATCTCAAACTCTCCCGGAGATAGGTGTGGGGTTATTATAGCACATCTGGCGCGGCGGATGGTCAGAGGACAGGCATTAGCCCCTGGCAAAATTGCGCCGCCACCGGGCGATCTCTGCCTGGAGCTGCGCGCCGAGCGGATGCCCGATGGCGTCACAAAAGTCAGCCGCCGGTTGCATGAGGGCGATAGCGCGCCCGAAATCCCCCTGGGCGGCCGCATGTCGCGCCAGGACAATGCCCACATTGCTGAGTCCCACGCGATCGCCAATGGCCGCATACAGCCGGCGCGCCTGTTCCAGCAAATCCAGCGCCCGATCCACATTCCGCCACAAAGGTGAGCAGGCGCTCGTCGTGGCCGTAGAGGGCGTCGGCCAGGGCGCGACGCAAGGTCTGTTGGGCGACAGGCAGCCCGCCGGGGCCTTGCCGCAAACTATCGGCCGATCCGCCAACGTTCAACGGCATCTCTGCCGCGCCGTCCAGCAGGTGGGCCATGTCTTTCTGCAACTGGGCCAGGTGGTCGCGCGCCTGGTCGGCAGCGGCCCGGTCGCTCACTTGCCAGCGGCGGTAAAGGTCAGAGGCGGCAAAGTCGCGCCCCAGGCGGCTGAACGTGTGGTCGAGGGCGCGCCCGAAGGCGCGGCGCAAATCCTGGTTGAGGGCGCCGCGCGGGCTGAGCCAGTTAGCCGCCCAGGCGTCGAAGGCGTTGCCGGCCAATTCGGCGGCCCAGTCGCTGCCGACGCCGGCCACCGCCCCCGCCAGCGCCGTCACCGGCGCGCCCGCCAGACAACCGACGGCAATCAAACTGCCGGCGATCCCCATCTCTAAAGCTTGTTTGCGGTCCATAGTGATTAGCCTGGCGGGTTGCTGCCTGCATGTTAGGCGGGCCTGCGCTGCGCCGCGCCCCCATTATACGCCATCGGGTTCCGGCAGCGGCGTCAGACGCCAGACAGGGATGAGCCGATCCCCGGCGCGAGCCTCGTAGGCGGCATAGCCGGCGTATTGGGCGACAGCTTGCCGCCAGCAGGCCGCGCGCTCCTCCCCCTCGGTCTCATGGGCCAGATAACGGCGCGTCGTCCCGGCGCGGGTT
>JAYRVN010000042.1:0-5522 GCA_041918535.1 Chloroflexota bacterium | reverse complement strand
GCTCGTCCGGATCTGTGAGGGGGGCGGCCCGTGAGGGCCGTCCCTACCTCGACCTTGTGCCTGACGCTCACGGAGGACCTGGTATTGGACGCCCCGCAATACCGGGTTCGCTGCAATCTGGTTGTGCCGGCGGGCGTGTCGCTGACAATCAATCCGGGCGTCACTCTGCTATTTGACGATAGCGGCATCTATTCATTGAATGTGTGGGGGACGCTGATTGTGAACGGTTCGGCCGAAAATCCAGTCCGGTTTGATTCAATCAAAGCCACCCCGGCCGCCGGAGATTGGGGGAGCATTTACCTGGGAGCAGGGAGCCTCGCCACCCTTAACCATGCTCTGATCGAACATGGCGGAGCCCTTACCGCCGCCCTGTATGCGGAAGGCAGTCAGGTCAGTTTTAACGCTGGCGAGATCGGCTGGAGCGCCGGCCATGGCCTGTTGGCCCGCGACACGGATATCACCTTGACCGACAGCGCCATCCACGACAGCGCTTTGGAAGGTGTGCGCGTTGTCGCCGCTACGCGCCCTTTTGCCGCAACTCTCAGCGGCAACACCATCGCTCGCAGCCAGGGCTACGCCGTCAATCTCGTTGCCGGCGCGTTCCTTAGCCAGGTGGATGTGGCCGGTAACGGCGGCAGTGACAACCAGGTTTCCGCCATCGCTCTCCAGGGGGCATTTCAAGGCAGCTTGGGGGCTAATGACCTGGTTTACCGTGTTTTCCTTCTTAACATCCCGCTCTTGAACACGTTGCAGGTGGCGGCGGGCGCTATCTTCAAACAAGACCTGACTCAAGGAGGCAGCCAGATCAATGTGTATGGGCAACTGTGGGTGAATGGCGCTTCCGATAATCCGGTGGTTTTTACCTCCTGGCGCGATGATAGCGCCGCCGGTGACACAAATGGCGACGGCGGGAGCACGACGCCGTCGCCCGGCGATTGGCGCGGGATGGTGGTACACAGCACCGGCGAATTGCGCATGACCGAAGCCCGTTTCCGCTACGGCGGCTCTGGCGATGTGGGGCAGGTGCAGGTGTTGGGCGGGCGGATTGACCTGTTGCGGACGACCCTGGCCTATGGTCAGCAAATTGGGCTGTACATAGAAGACCCGATGGCATGCGCTATCCGGCAGAGCAGCTTCCAGCATAACGGCAGCTACGGTTTGCGCCTATACACCCCCACGCGATATGTGGAGCCGATTATCACCGACAATGAATTCAGTTATAACGCCAGTCATGGCCTTGATCTGGTGATCAATGCCGGGGGGATCGGCGCCGGCGTGATTGCCGGCAACACGGGTGGTCATAATGGAGCCGTCAATGGCGTCTACATGGAAAGTTTCATCACTGACGCCATTAGCAACTTTGGGGTCAACCCCTCTTTTCCCTATGTGATTTGGTCGATCCGCGTGATGCCGGGGGCGCAACTCAGCTTGGCGCCGGGCGTGGTGATGAAGTTCATCAATCGTGATTATCAGATAGGCAGCGGTGTCCTGCTGATCTCCGGCACATTGCGAGCCGTCGGCACGGCTACCCAACCGATCACCTTCACTTCTTACCGTGACGACAGCGTGGGTGGGGATACGAATGGCGACGGCCCCTCCACTGGCGCGCCGGGGGATTGGATCGGGCTGTACCTGCCCGAGTTTGACGGCGGTCAGAGCGCGTTGGTGATGCAGTACGGTCAGGTGCTTTACGCCGGCTCAAGCGGGACCGCTATTTACAATAACGGGGGGGATGTGTCGTTGGATCACAGCCGCCTGGCCTATGGCGGCGGCAGCGGATATGCAGGCGCCGGCACATTGGCCTTGTCCTTCTCAGAGGTTAGCCACCATCTCTCGTCAGGGGTGGTGGCTGGGGGCCCGGGCGTAATTGCTAATAGCGTCATTGCCGATAACGGCGCCTATGGATTGCTGAATAGTTATGATGACGGGTCGTTGACATACCGTATGCCCGCCGCTAACAATTATTGGGGGGCAGCGAACGGGCCGTCTTATGACGGCGGGGGATGTTTCCATAACGACTTGCCGACCGGTGACGGCGATATGATCAACTGCGCCGTGATGTGGCGACCGTTCTTGATAGCGCCGCCGGTGGGGCTATTATCGGCCGAATCCACCCCGCCCTCGCCGCGCTAAAAACAGCCGGAACCGTCAGCTCTCCAGGCGCCGGTCACGCCGCGCCACCAGGCTTTCCGCGGTGAGGGCATGGGTTGGCGGCCTGATTTCTTGGATTACCTGAGTCGTTGCTATCCTTTTGTCGGCATAGCCGGCAAGCGCCAGGCGCGGATGGGCCAATGGCGTTGGCGGATGGCGAGAGCGCCGACGTAGTCGGGGGCGGGGTCGAGATGGGCGAGCGTCCAGTGCGCGGCTTCGGCCGAATCGCCGTTGATGGACAGAATTTCGGCCGATTCTTCCCCTGCCAATGTCACCTCAAACGCCGCCAGAGGATGTGACAGCCCATCCCCCACTGCCTTGATGAACGCCTCCTTGCGCGTCCAACCGCGCAGAAAGGCTGCCCAGCGTTCGGCCGCCGGCAAATTCACTAGCGCCTGATATTCACCCGCGGCAAAAAAGCGCCGGGCGATGCTTTCCAATTCCGGCGCAGCCCGCCGCGTGTATTCCACATCCACCCCGACAGCCGCCTCCCAGGCCAGAGCCAACAACGCCATATCCTGGGTATGGGATAAATTGAAACACAGTCGCGCCGGGTTGCCTGTCGCATCTTGCACAAAGGGCTTGCCGTGGGGGCCGTAACCCAGGCGCAGGTCGGCCGGTTTCCGGCCCAGATAATTGCCCAGCAGCCAACGCAACGCGCCGCGCGCCACCTGATAGCGCCGCCTGAGGGAGGACGAGGCGAAACGCGCCGCCCGCGCCTGCTCGTCGGGCGTCAGCAGGGCCGCCAGTTGTTCCTCGACCGGCGCCGGCTGGTCCAGATCAATCCGCCAGACCTGAATCTCGGCCGGAGGTAAGGGGGGCGGGGCGGAGGCGACGGCCCAGCTCAGCGGGGGCATAGCCAGATGTTCCCAACGCCGCTAATAAACGGCATCCCCGCACGTGGCGTTTGGGTGGGCGTACAGGGGGATGGCTTGCGCCTGGCCGGGCGGACTGTCGGGATGAGGCGTGCCGAGCACCAGAACCTCGGACGTATACGGGCCTATCCGCCGAACGCCGAGGTTGCTACAGACAATGACCAGGCGATCTACCAACTCTTCCGCCGGTATCAGGGCGAGCTGTCCGATGGCGACGCGCCGGCCCAGGTGTCCCAGGTCTAGCTCCAACCGGCGGCATGGCGCGCGCGTGCCCGGCGCGATGTCGGCGCTGATAATGCGCGCCACGCGCCAGTCAAGTTGTTCAAAAACGGCAAAACTCACTTCAGGCTTCGGCGGCCTGGGTATATTTGGCACAGAATCTCCCGTGGGATCAGCCGATTTTCCCGGCATGCTGGGTTGTTTCCCGGCTATTGGGGTCGCTTTCGGCCTGATCGTCGCTTGCCAGGGTTGGTTTGAAGCCGCGACTGAGCCGCCAGATGACGATAACCAGCAAGGTGAAGAGCAGGGCGAGGATGAAGTAGATGGCTTCATCCCAGAAGCCGAGCGCGCCGTGGGCAAAGATAAGCAGTGTCATGGCTGCGCTCAGGCGGGCGGTTGGGCGGTAGTGATGAAGAGGATCATCAGCGCCACGACCACGAGGAAAGCCGCCGGCGGGGCGAATTGGACCCAGGCAGGCGATTCGGCCGAATCCGTGGCCTTATTCGCCGTCGCCAGGTAATTTCCCAACCGCGCTCCGGCCCAGGCTGCCATCAACGCGCTCACCAGCATCGTCACCAACATGCCCGGCGCATTGCCCCAGCTAATCGGCGGGTAAATAAACAGACGGCCGATCAGCGGCAAGCCCAGGGACGCGCCCACCCAAACCGCCAGCCCGCTCTCCAGCCAGGAGGGGGCTGTCCGGCGCGAAGCCAGCCGATAAGCCACCCACACATCCAACGCCAGGAAAGCCGGCAGAATACACAGCCAGCCGCGGGCGCTAATTTCCGGCCAACCGAAGAGCTGCACCAGGCCGTAGCGAATCGCCCAGCCCATCACCCCCACGGCCGTGGCCGCGCCGGGGCGGCGCAAGCTATGGTTTGCCAGCACGCCGAAAAAGGCTGCGCTCAAACCCAAAGCCGCCGGGAAGAGCCACTCCGGACGTTGCCAGAAGGCGTCATCAAAGACGGTCGGCAGGGCGCGGATGGCATCCCACTCGGTGGTGAAGATTTGCAGTGTGATGTTCAGAGCAAAGGTCAGGTTGAGCGCCACCAACACATCGGCCGTGGTAATGCGCCGCCAGGTCACCCAAGTTGAGGTGCGCGTGGTCGTCAGGTAAATGGCGGCTGCCACCAACATGATCGTGCTGAAACTCAGCAAGAGCACCAGGTGGGGCACGCTCCAGGCGGTAATGTCCTCCCCGTAAATCGCATGCCACAAGGGATCAACCGGCAAGGCATAGATCATGAACCCGCCGACAAAGACCAACAGACTCAGCACCGGGTTGGCGCGAAAACGTTGTTGCCAGGTTCCTTTGCCCTGACGCATGAGCCAGATCAGACTGCCCAGAGCCAACAGGCTGACAATGGCGAAGCCGCTGTACATCATGATATGGGGCCGCCAGAAGAAATCTTCGCCGAAAGGCAGTCCGTATTGACGATGCCAGACTTCATCCCAGAAGCCGCCCACCACAATGCTCAGTCCGCTGATGCCGGTGAGCAGGGAGAGCGCCTGCCGATAGGTTTGGCTTAGGGGCGCGACGATTGGTTGGGCATGACCGGCCGGCAATGGGCGCAAGAGGAGATGCCAGAATAACCAGCCCAGAGCGGCCAGGCAAAGCACCAGCGAGGCCAGGCCCAAACCGAATTGCGCCAGGTGTTCGGGCGCGGGCAGGCCGCCCCAGTAAGAGAGCAGCAGGAATAGGGCCAGCGCGATCAGGCCGGCTAAAAAGCGCAGTCGGTGTGTCGGGTTAAGAGAAGAAGGGGGATTTCTTTGCATAGAGAAACTCCCAATGAGAGGTTGAAGTTACCTCTAGTATAGCGCAAAATGTCGCGTTTGGGATCAGCCGGTGGGGGATCACGCGCCAACACCCAGGTGCGCGGCGTCGACATAAGCCTGTTACGCCTTCGCGGACAAGCCATGTCATTGCCTGCCTGGCAACATGCGCTGACGAAGTGGGGTCATGGCTATACCTCCAGGAGCAAATGAGATGCTGGAGACTATAGCCTGTTATGCGATTGTTTCGAAGAAGGGAACGCTACGCGCCCTAGCTCACCTGCGCGCAGCGCTTAGTTCAACGGCACGGCTCAGCCGCGCCCAGCAGCGGCCGCTGCTGGGCGGTGGTTGTAGCCGCTTGTTATCTGCTGTCGCAGAGGTTGCGATGCCAGACAAGCCTTCTACTTACAGCCCACTGTTCTGATGGAATCAGAACTATGGATTGTCTGTGCACCCACAGTTTGTCCTGTGAGAGAGGCGGAGGTAACCCCACATACAATACCT
>JAYRVN010000041.1:0-3775 GCA_041918535.1 Chloroflexota bacterium | reverse complement strand
CGGCAGGCTGCGGCCGCCGGTTGCCAACACCACGCTACGCGCCGCTAATGCGCCCCAGTCGCCGCCCAGATGCCAGAAATCGCCTGCGCGCGCGAGAGTGGCAACGCGTCGGGGATGCCGGATTACGACGCCGGTAGCCTGGACGGCGGCCAGAAGCGCCTCCAGCACGGTTTGGGCGCGATCGGTGGTGGGAAAGAGTTTGCCGGTGGGTTCTTGCTTAAGAGTGACGCCTAATTCATGGAAGAAGGCGATGGTATCGGCGACATCGAAGCGTTGTAGCACCTTGCGGATGGCGGGAGGGGTGGAACCGGCATAATCGTCGGCGCTGACAGTGTGATGGGTGACATTGCAACGTCCGCCGCCGGCGACCAGAATTTTGCGGCCGACGCGCGCGGCGCTATCCAGAATAACAATGCTGCGCTGGGGATTGGAGCGTCCGGCCCAAATGCCGGCCATCAGACCGGCCGCGCCGGCCCCAATAATGGCAATGTCTACACGTTCCACGGGTTGCGCCTGGCTTACCATTGCGCCACCCGCCAGCCGCGCACGGAGTTGATCAGCCAAAGTTGGTCTTGTGCTTGGGCCTCGGCGACGGTGATGATGCTCTCTGCCAAGATTCCCTCGGCGATGAGTTGGGCGCGCAGCGTTCCGCCGAGCAAGCCGCAGGCGACGGGCGGGGTCACCCATTGCCCGGCGCGTTGGATCACCACATTGGCCGTGGTGGTTTCAGTGATCTCGCCCGCTTCATTCCATAGAAGCACATCATCATAGCCGGGGCAGGCGGCGCGGGCGGCCTCGTAGACGGCGCGGTGGGTGGTTTTATGGTAGAGAAAGCGGTCGAGGCGGTTGATTGGCGTTGGGGCTAAGGCCAGGCGCAGGGACGCGGCCGGCTCCAGCGGGGTGTGCCGGATGTTCAAGCCGCCCCGGGGGTGGATTTCGAGGCGAACTTTGGCGGGGCGTGTTAGGGAGGCGGCATAGGCGAGCAGGTTGCGGCAGATTTCGGCCGAATCCAGTCCCATGCCAAAATATTCGGCCGATTCCCGCGCCCGCCCTACATGCCGATCCAGTAGCCAATACCCACCCTCCGGCGTCCACAACAATGACTCCAGCAAGGCAAAAGCCGGCTCGCGCCTGGTCAATACCTGCGCCTTCAATTGCGTCTCGGCGTATTCGTCGGCCGCGTCGGAATCCCAAACGATGCCGCCGCCGACGCCATACTCGGCCTGACCTAGCCGCCGGTCCACCACGGCCGTGCGGATAGCCACGTTGAATTGCGTCTGGCGGCCAGGGGCCAGATAGCCAATCGCGCCGGTATAGACGCCGCGCGGCGTCTCTTCCAGGTCGTGGATAAGGCGCATGGTGCGCACTTTGGGCGCGCCGGTGATGGAGGCGCAGGGGAAAAGAGCGCGCAGGATGGCTGGGAAAGGGGCGTCGGTTTCGGCCGAAACGGTCGAAGTCATCTGGTGCAAGGTCGGGTAGCGCGTCACGTCAAACAGGCTCGGAACCTGCACCGTGCCCAGGCGCGCCACGCGGCCCAGGTCATTGCGCAGCATGTCTACGATCATCACATTCTCGGCCCGATTCTTCTCCGACCAGCGCAACGCTTCCATTTGAGCGCGGTCGTCGGCCAGGGTCAGGCCGCGCCGGGCGGTGCCTTTCATCGGCCGTCCCACCAACCGCTCGCCGTTGAGGCTGAAGAAGAGCTCCGGCGAAGCGGAGCAGATAGCCCAGTCGCCGCCATCCACAAAGGCAGCGTAGCCACCGGGTTGGGCCGCCGCCAGATCGTAGAACAGGGCATAGGCATCGCCCTCGAAGCCGGCGCGCAGGCGATAGGTGTAGTTGACCTGGTAGGTGTGGCCCTGAGCGATGGCCTGGCGGATGGCGGCGATGTGGGCGGTGTAGGATTCGGCCGAAACGGTGGGTTGCCAGGCGCCTAGATGAAATTCGGCCGATGGCGGCGGCAACGGCCCGGACATGGGCGTCGCGTACAGACCAAACCAGACCAGCGGCAACGCCCCGCCCTGACGGGCAACCAGGGCGGGATCGAAGGCAGGCGCGGCGTCATAACTGATGAAACCGGCGGCGTGTAACCCTTCCGCTTCCACCCGGCGCGCCACTTCCGCCAACGCCGGCGCGACCTCGTCCAGCGCCTCCGCCTGGATCCGGGCGACCGGGTCGGCGTAATGCCGCCAAGCGCCGGTCGCGCCATCTTGCACCGTCACTGAAGGTATCAAACGTTCACACGCTCTGTTGTTGCCCGGAGCAACTCAACTTTTGTCCTTTTCCCCAAATAGGTTTTGCCTGACCTGTGTCACTGAATCGGCCAGCCGCCATATTCCTCAATGGCCTCGTCAATCTCGGCCATGAGGCAGATAGTTTGGTACACGGTGGCGACGATTTTGCAGTAATGCCGGATGTCGGCGACAGTTGCGGTGGTTCTGTTGTTTGGCGCGACAATTCTTAGCCAGGTTCGCTGTCGTGGAGCAAGCGAATCTTTTCCACAATCCACATCCTGACCATAGAGGAGGCAGGAATGTCATAACTGCGAGCAATAGCCTCAATTTGCTCCTTCAATGAAGGTGCTACGCGGATGGTCATGACCGTTTTTGTTTCGCCGATAATCGGTTGATAACCGCCGCTGACAATTTCCATTTCATCCAGATAGTCGGTAATGTCGTGCGTGTCCCAAAATGCAGCCTCTTCTTGCACTGATTTGAATGTCGGTACGGTAGCTTTACTCATTGTTGATTTCCTTTTGCACTCTGTAAAATGTACGCTCTTTCTTGGACATATCGCGTGCGGTAATCACATAATACACACCGCTTATTTCCTGTTCGTTTAAGACAATAGCCATGAGGCGTGTGCCCGCCCGTCCGAAAACTATCAGCCGTCCCTGCTTTGCCTTGAGAAAGAGGACATCCTGATCGCCCAATGATTGTTCCACTTCCTCTGGGGTGACATGATGCCGGGCAATATGGGCGATGTTCCAATCGTCCCAAATGAGTTGGGTGATGACCAACGTTAATTCTTCCATGATTTGTACTAGAATCGTATTACATTGTAATACGCATGTCAATTGTTGCCTTGACTGGACTGAAACCCCACGCAGCCTGGTTGAGTCGTTTACTGAATCGGCCAGCCGCCATATTCCTCAATGACCTCGTCAATCTCGGCCATCAGGCGGATGGTTTCGTTGAGGGCGGTGACGATTTTGCAGTAGTGCAGGATGTCGGCATCGCTGAGGCTGCGTCCCTGGCGGTCTTTGAGCCATTTGTGGCACACCTGGTAGCCGCCGATGTGGAAGTTCCACACCGCTTCCGGCACATCGCTGAAGCCGCTGCTGCTGTTGGTGGCGACCCGGTCGTCCTGCCATGCCTTGTTGGCCGCCGGAAACTTTTCCACAACCCGGTTGCTGCCGCTGAACTGCGCCAGTCGGCGATAACGCGGCCAGCCTGCCGGCGCGTCTACTTCATCTTCCAGCGCAAACTCCACCAAATGCAGCGCCACCAATTCACTTCCCAACCGGGCCAGGGCGCGAAACAGATCCAGACTGGATGTGAGGGGCAAGCGGGGGAAATCTATCTTGAGAAACTCTGCATAGCGGCTCCGGTAGCCGGGACTGTGAAACACCGCGTAGGCGTGGTGGAAGATATCTTCGGGCGTCAGGCCGGCGGGCAGGTTGTGCGCGCCTGTCTGTGGAAGTCCCAGCGCACCAGCCAATCGCGACAAGAACTTGCGAGAAAAATTCGCGGCCTTTGCTGCGCCGAAATCTAAT
>JAYRVN010000040.1:0-5424 GCA_041918535.1 Chloroflexota bacterium | reverse complement strand
GGAGATGGATTCGGCCGAATCCGTCCCCACTCCCTTGCCCACCCCCCGCCCGACCCGCATTGGCGCACCCGACCCGGCTGGCTTAGCCCAACCCGTCCTGCGCGTGCGTGGGGTAGGCCCCAAATTGACCGAACTCCTGCACAAACTGGGCTTGCAAACCATCAACGATCTTCTGACCTTCTACCCACGCCGCTACGACGATTTCACTTTGCTCAAACCCATCCAACGCCTCACCTATGGCGAAATAGTCACCGTTATCGGCACCGTGTGGGATGTGCGCTCTCGACGCACCCGCGCCAACGGCCTCGCCATCCACGCCGTTATTGGCGACGGAACGGGCAAAATACAGGCCATCTGGTATAACCAGGCCTGGCTGATGAGCAAGCTAAAAGCCGGTATGCCGATTGCCCTCAGCGGAAAGGTGGAACAATACCTGGGACAGCCGGTGTTCAATGCGCCCGAATGGGAGCCGCTGACGGAAGAGTTGTTGCGCACCCAGCGTATCCTGCCGGTGTATTCCCTCACCAAAGGGCTGGCAATGTTCAAGCTGCGCCGGATTATGCAGGAGGCGGTTGAGCAATGGGCGCCGCACGTGCCGGACCCCTTGCCGGATGCTATCCGTGAGCGTCACCAGTTTTTGGCTTTGCCTGAGGCTGTGTGGCAAATTCACCTGCCTGATACTCAGGCGGAATTACACCGCGCGCGCCAACGCCTGATCTTCGACGAGTTGTTATGGCTGCAACTAGGCATGCTCAATCAACGGCGTGAATGGCGGCAGAGCCCGGCGCAGCCCTGCCCGCCGGCAGCCGCGGCGCAGGCGCAATTCCTGGCTGGATTGCCCTTCGCGCTGACAGGCGCGCAGCAGCGGGTCGTCGGCGAGATTGAGGCGGATATGGCGCGGACTGTGCCGATGACGCGGCTGTTGCAGGGGGATGTCGGTTCCGGCAAGACGGTGGTGGCGGCGGCGGCGATGGTACAGGCGGCGGCGGCGAACGCGCAGGCAGTGTTGATGGCGCCGACTGAAATCCTGGCGGAGCAGCATTTCAAAGGTCTGAGCCGCATCTTAGGGCCGCTGGACATACGGACGGCGCTATTGACGGGCAGTACGCCAGATAAGGAGGCGGTCTATGCCGGTCTGGCGGATGGAACGATCCAGATGTGTGTGGGGACACACGCATTGATTCAACGGGGCGTACAGTTCCGCGACCTGCGATTGGTAGTGGTGGATGAGCAACATCGGTTCGGCGTGGATCAACGGGGCGCGCTACGTCAGAAAGGGGGGCTGGATCGCAGCCCGCACCTGTTGGTCATGAGCGCCACTCCCATCCCGCGTACGCTGGCGCTGTCTATGTATGGCGATCTCGATTTGTCTATTCTCGATGAGATGCCGCCCGGCCGACAGGAGATTCGGACGCGCTGGTTGCGTCCGGCGGAACGCGAGCGCGCTTATGCTTTTGTGCGGGGTCAGGTGCAGCAAGGCCGTCAGGCTTATATCATTTGCCCTCTGGTGGAGGAATCGGATAGTTCGGCCGAAAAGTCAGCGGTGGAAGAGTATGAGCGCTTGCAACGCGACATCTACGCGGATTTGCGCCTGGGTTTGTTGCATGGGAGGCTAAAATCGGCCGAAAAAGAAGCCGTTATGCGCGGGTTCTATGCCGGAGAAATTGATATTCTGGTAGCCACTACCGTTGTCGAAGTCGGCGTGGATGTGCCGAACAGCACGGTGATGCTGATTGAAGGCGCTAACCGCTTTGGCCTGGCCCAATTACACCAGTTGCGCGGACGGGTGGGACGCGGTGAACACGCCTCCTACTGCCTGCTCCTATCCGATAGCGCCGGCGATGAGGCCGGCCAACGCCTGACGGCGCTGGAACAAACCAACGACGGCTTCCAACTGGCTGAGAGGGATTTGGAGTTGCGCGGCCCGGGCGAGTTTTTCGGCCGACGCCAAAGCGGGTTGCCCGAATTGCGCCTGGCTTCCCTGCTGGACGCGCCGATGTTGGCGCTGGCGCGGGTTGAGGCTCTGCGCCTGTTTGAAGAAGACCCCACGCTTGACCGGCCTGAGCATCGCGCGCTGCGTGAGCGCGTGGCGAGCTTTTGGGAAAATGCGGCCGACATGAGTTGACGACAATTAAAACAGGATTGACCCGGTAATTCAGCATGACTTCGCGTTTTTTGGCGGCACATTCCCAGACAACAGGACATAAACGATGACGCCCATCCGCGCTATTTACGCCGGAACCTTTGACCCTGTCCACAATGGACATATTGACATTATGCAGCGCGCCAGCGACATCTTCGGCGATGTAATCGTGGCTGTCTATGACCATGGTCGGCCGATCAAGAGCGTGGTCTTTTCAATTGAGGAACGTTGTGGCATGATTAGGACGGCCATCGGCCATGACGCGCACATTCGTGTGATGCCTTTCAGCGGTTTGCTGGTGGATTTTGCCCAGCAGGTTGGGGCGCGGGTGTTGGTGCGTGGGCTGCGTGTCTTCTCGGACTTCGAGTTTGAATTTCGTATGGCGTTGGCTAATCAACGCCTGGCGCCCCAGGTTGAGACGGTTACCTTGATCACGCGGGGTGAGCATACTTTTCTCAGCGGCACGACGGTGCGTGAAATCGCGTCATTCCACGGCGACGTGAGCAGTATGGTTCCACCGCATGTGGCGGTTGCTTTGCGCGAACATTACGCCTCGCAGACGGTTTTGGATGCGAACCCGGTCTTATTGCGTGACTAGCTATGTCTACTATAATAGATTGCGGCGTAAGGCAATGTTGCCGCGTTTCGGCCGAATCCGGCCCAGACCCTTATAGCCGCCATTGTGTTTCAGGCAGGAAATCGTATGGATATTCAGCATTTGATTGACCGGCTTGAGCAAGCCCTAAATGAAAGTCGTCGCTTGCCGATGACCGCTTATCTGCTGGTAGACGAAGACCGCATTTTTAACGTCGTAGACCAGATGCGCGTCTCTATTCCTGACCAGGTCAAACAAGCCGGGCGGGTGACTTCGGAACGCGACCGAATTTTGGCGCAAGCCAAAGAAGAGGCGGAACGCATCCGCGAGTTGGCCCGACAGGAAGCGATGGAACTGGTTAACCGTGACAATATCGTTGCCAATGCCCATTCGCACGCCGAGAACATTATCGAGCGCGCTCAGCGTGAGGCCCTGCAACTGCGTCGTGACGCCGATGAATATATCATGCGCGTCCTGGCCCAGTTGGAGCAAGATATGACCCGCTCCCTGTCTATCGTGCGCAACGGGATTTATCGCCTGGAATATGAAAACAGTCATGCAGGAGCCGCCCCGGCGACGGGGAACGCCGACTTGCAACCGGTCAATACCGGCGATGTGGGGTCTTCAGGCGCAGTGAGCGAGTAGCGCGCCGCCCAACCCTGGCCCTTCGGTTGGCTCGGGCGGTTATCGAGTTGGGAAAGGGGAGCGCGGCGCGGGGGTTGGGGAAGGGTCGGCCGCGAATTTGAAGCGTAGCTGACCCGGCGCGCTCAAGCCGGGCTTGCGCCAAACGAAGGCGTAGAGAAGGGGGTTGACCGGGCCGGTTTGGTGTAGCTGAAAACCGGTCATGTGGAAAAGCGCGTGCCAGGATTCGGCCGAATCCAATCCCCCTAACACCGGATAAGCCCACCAGGCCTCGGCTTGTCGCACCGGCTCAATCACAATGAACCGCCCGCCAGGGGCCAAAATCCGATATACCTCGCGCAACAACTGCACCCTGTCGCCGGATTGCGCTAGTTCCGTCAACAGTTGCGCCAGCACCACGGCGGATACATGCTCGTCCGGCAGCGGTAGCAAATCTAACGCCCCCGGCAAACTCTCCAGCCGGGGGTCTGCCTGATAAGTGTCGGCCCATTCAAACTCGCGCGCGCGCAAACGAGCCAACCGCGGCGCAGGCGTCATTTGCGGGTTGTAAACGTCAATCGCTAGAATACGCCCTTTGCGCAGCCGCGCTCGCAGGCGCAACGTCAATTGGCGTAGCCCCAGGTCTATGGCTGCCAGCCGTTCATCCGGGTCTAGCTGCCCCAGTTCCCACACGCTCGCGCTCATGCCGACCATGTCTTGCATCTGGCGCGCCAACCACAGAGAAGCGGCCAATAAGTAATTCACCGCCAGCAAGGCCAACGCCGCACTCGCCACCAACCACCACCAGCCGAAAACGCCGCCGACCACTATGATCACCAGACCGGCGATCAGGCTGCCGGCCATGAAGGCGTAATAGGCCGGCCAGCGCGTGAGCAGGTAAGTCCGAATGGGGTCTTGTTCCATGCTAACCGGGTAATATCAAGCCGTACCCCGGCGAAGACCCGCCAAAAGAGACGGCAAGCGTTCAATATCGCGCCCTAGCTCCAGGATGTACCCCGGCGCCTGACGCGCCAATTGCCCCAGGCATTGGGTATGCGCCGCCAGGGCATTGACATCCCAGCAATCCAGGCTCTCTTCCAGTAGTCGGGCCAGCGCCACTGCCTGATGGCAGCGCGTCAGGGAAGTGGCCTCCGAACCGAGGCGGGGGAAACAGATGGCCGCCACCCGCGTCGGCGGCAGATGGGTACGCGGTCCCAAAGGCCGCAAGCGCAGAACGTTGGCTGTTTGGGGACGGTCTAGCCCTTCCTCGGCCCGAACGTAGGCGCGCAGCTCCGGCAAGAGTTCAAGCGTTGGTTGTCGAATAACGGTCTGATCGGGCGTCGCCAGCGCCATCACGCCGCCGGCTTGCGCTTGCAACAGCGTGACATCGTTTGCCAATATCTCCCAGCCGCGCAGCGCCAAATTGAGCGCGGTCGTGGTTTTGCCGCTGCCCGATGCGCCCACTAACAGGATAGCGCGTTGGTCGTAACGGGCGCAAGCGGCGTGAATCAAATAGTAGCCGCGCCGTCGCAGGAGGGGCGCGAGGGCCTGGTAGGTTGCATCTTCTAACCGTCCCTGAGCCAGACCGACGGGGGTGATCCAGCCCTGCGCCTGGTCGGCGGTGTCGGCAGCCACATCAATCACGGCTATGTCATCCAGATAAAGACGTATGGTGGCAGGAATCAGGTGGTAGGCGGTTACCCGCGTCACGGCTGCCTGGCGGCTCTCAAAAAACGGGGTGATGGCCGGAGGGGTGGGCAATTGCGTCGTTATCTCTAACTGGACGCGTATGCTGCCGTGCGAGGCCGGAGCAATCGTCCAGCCGGTGAAGAAGTCGGCCCAATCTGCCGTGATGGCGGCGCTGCCGCTGACCAACTCAAGGCTGATCTGACCGAGAGCGATCCACATGGTTACTTACCGTCGGGTGGGATGGCAGCCTGGGAGCGGGGGGGGTTAGGGCCCAAACACCCACAAAAAACCCCAGCGGCCCCCCAAACCCCACCCGCGGAGGTTAGGTTAAGGGTAAATTCCACAGAGAACAAATGCAAAAAGCCGACAAAGACCG